>NZ_JBEOYB010000066.1:0-46766 GCF_040296845.1 Streptomyces sp. NPDC001985 | reverse complement strand
CGGACATGTTCGCGATCGACGGCAGCAACCATCTGCGGCTGTACGGAGGCACCGGCAACGGCTCGGTGGCCGCCTCCGTCGTGGCGGAGGGGCTGAGTGGACCCAGCCCGTCCGGCGCTTGAGGACGGACGCCGCGCCCCGGGGGGCCCGGGCATTCCAGCTCGTCCGGGGGCAGCTCCCGGGGAGATGGCGGACGGACCCCGTGCAACAGGACCCCGCGCACCGCGGGGCGGCCGGGAGGCCGGGGGGCGGGGGGCGCCTAGACTGGGGGGCGTGAGTGAGCATCCCGCCGACCGCCCCGCAGACCCCGACCGCTTCGACGAGATCATCGAAGCCGAGACCGACCGCGATCCCGACCTGGCGGTGATCGAGGCCGGCAGCCGCACCCTGCGCGCCCAGGCCGGAGCCCCCCAGCCCGACTCCGTCCCCGCCCGCCCCGCCGACCCCGAGGTCGACCGCGCCCTGCGCGCGGTCGAGGCGGATCTGGCGAACCGCTGGGGCGAGACCAAGCTCGACCCCTCGGTGACCAGGATCGCCGCGCTGATGGACGTCCTGGGCGAGCCGCAGCGCGCCTACCCCTCCATCCACATCACCGGCACCAACGGCAAGACCTCCACCGCCCGGATGATCGAGGCCCTGCTCTCCGCCTTCGAGCTGCGCACCGGCCGCTACACCTCCCCGCACGTGCAGTCGATCACCGAGCGCATCAGCCTCGACGGCGCCCCCATCGACCCCGAGCGCTTCATCTCCACGTACGAGGACATCAAGCCGTACGTCGAGATGGTCGACACGGCCCAGGAGTACCGGCTCTCCTTCTTCGAGGTGCTCACCGGAATGGCGTACGCCGCCTTCGCCGACGCCCCGGTGGACGCCGCCGTGGTCGAGGTCGGCATGGGCGGCACCTGGGACGCCACCAATGTGATCGACGCCTCCGTCGCCGTGGTCACCCCGATAGACCTGGACCACACCGACCGGCTCGGCTCCACCCCCGCCGAGATCGCGGTGGAGAAGTCCGGGATCATCAAGCAGGGCGCGACCGTGATCCTGGCGCAGCAGCCGGTGGACGCGGCCCAGGTGATGCTGAAGAAGGCCGTCGAGGTCGACGCCACCGTCGCCCGCGAGGGCATGGAGTTCGGGGTGGTCTCCCGCGAGGTCGCCGTCGGCGGCCAGCAGCTCACCCTGCGCGGCCTCGGCGGTGAGTACGGCGAGATCTTCCTCCCGCTCTACGGCGCCCACCAGGCGCACAACGCGGCGGTGGCCCTCGCGGCGGTCGAGGCGTTCTTCGGTGTCGGCGCGGACCACGCGCGGACCCTGGACGCGGACACCATCCGCAAGGCGTTCGCCGCCGTCTCCTCGCCCGGCCGGCTGGAGGTCGTGCGGCGCAGCCCCACGGTCGTGCTGGACGCGGCCCACAACCCGGCGGGCGCCCGGGCGGCGGCCGACGCCGTCACCGAGGCGTTCGGGTTCTCCCGGCTGATCGGGGTGGTCGGCGCGAGCGGCGAGAAGGATGTCCGGGGGCTGCTCGAAGCCTTCGAGCCGATCTTCGCCGAGGTGGTCGTCACCCAGAACTCCAGCCATCGCGCGCTGGACGCCGACACCCTCGCGGCCGTCGCCGTGGAGGTCTTCGGCGACGACCGGGTGGTGGTCGAGCCCCGGCTCGACGAGGCGATCGAGACGGCGATCACCCTCGCGGAGGAAGAGGCCGAGTACGCGGGCGCCGGGGTGCTGGTGACCGGCTCGGTGATCACGGTCGGGGAAGCCCGGCTGCTGCTCGGGAGGGGCTGACCATGCGCATGCTCTGTTCGTCCACGCTGATCGGCGAGTTCTTCATCGTCGCCTTCGCGGGTCTGGTCGCCATGAAGGACCCGGATCTGTCGACGGGCACGGTCTGGACGGTCTGCGGGATCGTCATGGCCCTGTCGGTCCTGCTCTGCGGGATGGTCACCCGCCCGGGCGGGGTGCAGCTCGGCTGGGCGCTCCAGATCGGTCTGGTGCTGAGCGGTTTCATCGTGCCCATCATGTTCTTCCTGGGCGCGTGCTTCGCGGGCCTGTGGTGGGCGTCCGTGCACTACGGCCGCAAGATCGACGAGGCGAAGGCCCGCTGGGCCGACCAGGCGCGCGTCCAGGCCTGAGTCCGCCTGAGCCCCGTCCGCGCGCGGCGGACGGCACCCGGTTGACCGGTGGTCAGGTCCGGGTGCCGCCCCCGGGGCGGCCCCCTGTAATCTCGGCTCACCGCACATGTGTATGCCTGCAAGGAGAGCCTCACACCATGACCCAGCGCACCCTCGTCCTCCTCAAGCCCGACGCGGTCCGGCGCAAGCTGGTCGGCGAGATCATCGGCCGGATCGAGGCCAAGGCCGGCTGGACCATCGGCGCGCTGGAGCTGCGCACGCTCGACCAGGAGACCCTGGAGCAGCACTACGGTGAGCACCGGGGCAAGCCGTTCTACGAGCCGCTGGTCGCGTTCATGGCCTCCGGCCCGGTCGTGGCGCTGATCGTCGAGGGCGAGCGGGTCATCGAGGGCGTGCGCAAGCTCGCGGGCCCCACCGACCCCATCGCGGCCGAGCCCGGCTCCATCCGGGGCGATTTCGGCACCATCGTCCGCGAGAACCTGATCCATGCCTCGGACTCCGAGGAGTCCGCCATTCGGGAACTGAAGATTTTCTTTCCGGGACTTTCCTGACCCCGCATCAGCCAAACAGCGCTCATGACCTGGGGCGACCGATGTAATTCGGTCGCCCTTCGGCATATGCGAACGCAATGCGGGAACGGATCGCTGCGACACCTCGTCACCTAAAGAGAGGTGGACCACCGCGCCGTGTCCGTGGAGGCGGCATTACGATGGAAGCCTCACGCCACAGCACCCACCTCGCCATCCTGAAAAGTCGTCAACGCTCGATTTGGGAAGGCCAGACGCATCCTCATGGGGAACAAAATGTCGTTCATCGGCCGTGACATGGCTGTCGACCTCGGGACCGCCAACACGCTGGTGTACGTCAGAGGCAAGGGGATCGTTCTCAACGAGCCGTCCGTCGTCGCCATCAACACCAACACCGGCGGCATTCTGGCGGTCGGCTCCGAGGCGAAGAAGATGATCGGCCGGACGCCGGGCAACATCGTTGCCGTCCGGCCGCTGAAGGACGGCGTCATCGCCGACTTCGAGATCACCGAGCGGATGCTCCGCTACTTCATCCTCAAGATCCACAAGCGCCGCTATCTCGCCCGCCCGCGCGTGGTCGTCTGTGTGCCCTCCGGTATCACGGGAGTCGAGCGCCGCGCGGTCATCGAGGCGTCGACCCAGGCCGGCGCCCGCCAGGTGCACATCATCGAGGAGCCCATGGCCGCGGCCATCGGCTCCGGCCTCCCGGTCCACGAGGCCACCGGCAATATGGTCGTCGACATCGGCGGCGGCACCACCGAGGTCGCCGTCATCTCGCTGGGCGGAATCGTCACCGCGCAGTCCATCCGGGTCGCCGGCGACGAACTGGACAACGCGATCATTCAGCACATCAAGAAGGAGTACTCGCTCCTGCTCGGTGAGCGCACCGCGGAACAGATCAAGATCACTATTGGTTCCGCCTACGACATGGACCAGGACGAGCACACCGAGATCCGCGGGCGCGACCTGGTGTCGGGGCTGCCGAAGACCGTGGTCATCTCGGCCGCCGAGGTCCGCAAGGCGATCGAGGAGCCGGTCAATTCCATCGTCGACGCCGTCAAGACCACCCTCGACAAGTGCCCGCCCGAGCTGTCGGGCGATGTGATGGACCGGGGCATCGTCCTCACCGGCGGCGGCGCCCTGCTGCGCGGACTCGACGAGCGGCTCCGCCGCGAGACCGGTATGCCCATCCACATCGCCGAGGACCCGCTGGACTCGGTGGCCCTCGGCTCCGGCAAGTGCGTGGAGGAGTTCGAGGCGCTGCAGCAGGTCCTCGACGCCCAGCCGCGCCGTTAGCCGTGCCGCCGGCCCCGCCGCCACGACCGGGGCGGGGCCCGGCCGTACCCCCCGGGCTCCCACGCCCCGGGGGGAACCCCTGTACGGGTGTCGGCCAACCCGTACGGCAGATCGTTGATATACAGACATCTCCATTCCTACGAGGAAGGCACGGCCGCCGCACGTGAGGGACACACGAGAGAGCCGTCTGCTCCTGGTGCTGCTGATCGCCATCGCGTTCGCTTTGATCACGGTGGACATCCGCGGGGGCGAGGACTCACCGATCGACGGCGCCCGGCAGGCAGCCGCCACCGTCTTCGGACCGGTGGAGAACGGCGTCGCGTCGGCGGTCAACCCGGTCGGCAACGCCATCGGGGCCGTACGGGACTCCGGCGAGCGCCATGACCGCATCAGCGTCCTGGAGCGGGAGAACGCGGAGCTGAGGGCCAGACTCGGCAGCGACGACCGGCACCGCAGCCGCGCCCGCGAGCTGGACAGGATGCTCAGGACGGCGGGCGCAGGACAGTACGGCATCAAGGGCGCCGAGGTCATCGCCATAGGAGCGGCCCAGGGCTTCTCCTGGACGGTCACCATCGACATCGGCTCCCGGGACGGCATCACGCGCGACATGACCGTCCTCAACGGGGACGGACTCGTCGGCCGGGTCACCACCGTGGGCCCGCACACCGCCACCGTCCTCCTCGCCAACGACCCCGACTTCGCCGTCGGCACCCGGATGGAGAAGAGCGACGAACTGGGCTTCGCCACCGGACAGGGCGACCGCCCGCTCTCGGTCCAGCTGCTCAACGGCAAGCACAAGGTGCGGAAGGGCGACCGTCTGGTCACCTTCGGCTCGCAGGCCGATAAGCCCTTCGTGCCGGGCGTCCCCATCGGTGAGGTGGTCCGCGTCGACCCCTCGGGCGGCGATCTGACCCGGACCATCTACGTCGACCCGTATGTCGGCTTCAGCAAGCTCGACATCGTCGGCGTCGTCGTCCAGGCCCCGCGCACCGACCCCCGGGACACCGTGCTGCCGGCCAAGCCCGCCGGGCCCCGGCCGACACCGACCGTCACGGTCACGGTCACCCCGAGCGGACCCGCCGGGCAGAACATCGCCGAGGCCCAGGGCGGCGACACCGGCCGGCTGCCGGACACCGGCCCGTCCTCCGGCACCGGCCAGGCCCCCGCGCCCGGCCGGAGCCCCGCCGCTCAGGCCCCCGGCGGCAGCCAGGCACCGGGCGCCCGCCCGACCCATGAGCAGCAGTAGGAGCTGATCCGTCATGCGAGTCAACCGGACGCTTCTCTCCACGGCCCTCGTCGTGGTCGCCCTCGTCCTCCAGGTCTCCGTACTCTCCCGGCTCCAGCTCCCCGGCGCCGTCCCCGATCTGCTGCTCCTCACCGTCCTCGGACTCGCCCTGGTCTACGGGCATGTCGCCGGCGCGTTCATCGGCTTCGGCGCCGGACTCCTCGCCGACCTCGCGCCCCCCGCCGACCACGCCGCGGGGCGGTACGCCCTGGTCCTGTGCGTCATCGGCTATCTGGTCGGCCTCGCCCGCCCCGAGAACGGCAGACTGAAGTCCGCCACCGTCCCCATGCTCGTGGTCGTCGCCGCCGCCGTCGGCTCCACCCTGCTGTACGCGGGCGTGGGCGCCCTCGTCGGTGACACCGCCGCCCGCCATGTGGGCCTCGGCAATCTGCTGTTCACCGCCGCTGTCTACGATCTGCTGCTGGCGCCGTTCACCGTGCCGTTCATCATGGCGCTGGCCCGCCGCACCGACAACGATCCGCTCGCCGACACCCAGAGCGGCGCCGGCGATGTCTCATCGGGGTGGCTCGCCTCCGGCACCGGGCTGCGCATCGGCACCCAGCGCGGCGGCATGCGCCTCAAGGCCGCGCGCAACCGGGCCGCCCGCGCCGGACGCATCAAGGGGGTCAAGCGACTGTGAGCAACATCCCGGAGACCGGCCGGACCCCACGGGTCCAGATCCGGCTCGTCGTCATCCAGGTCCTGGTCTTCTCGCTGCTGCTCACCCTCGGCGGGCGGCTGTGGTACCTCCAGATCCGCAACGGCCAGGAGTACACCGACGAGGCCAAGAACAACGGCGTGCAGCGTGTGGTCCAGCCCGCCGTCCGGGGCTCCATCCTCGACTCCCGGGGCGTCGCCCTCGCCGACAACGAGACCCGGCTCGTGGTCTCCGCCTCCCGCACCGAGCTGATGAAGATAAAGGACGACGGGAAGGCCGTGCTCGCCCGTCTCGCGGGCGTCCTCGGCATGTCGCCCAAGGAGGTCCAGGACAAGGTCAGGCTCTGCGACTCCAAGACCCCCAAGCCCTGCTGGAACGGCTCCCCCTACCAGCCGATCCCCGTCACCGACGAGGCCACCACGCAGCAGGCGCTCCAGATCCGCGAGCGCGCCGAGGACTTCCCCGGCATCACCGCCGAGCCCACCGCCGTCCGCCGCTACACGGCGCCCGGCAAGGCCAACACCGCCCAGGTGCTCGGCTATCTCTCCCCCGTCACCGACGCGGAGATCGAGAAGGCCAAGGACACCGAGTCCCCGTTCCTCCGCTCCGACCAGGTCGGCCGCTCCGGTCTGGAGCGCACCTACGACCACGCGCTGCGCGGCAAGGCCGGTGTCACCCGCTACGAGGTCGACAACCTCGGCCGGGTCATCGGCGAGGCCGACCGCGACAAGGCCCAGCCCGGCGCCAACCTCGTCACCTCCATCGACGCCCGTGTCCAGGCCGTCGCCGAGTACGAGCTGAACGAGGCGATGAAGGCCGCGCGCAAGGAGATCGACAAGAACAACACCGGGGTGAACTACAAGGCCGACGCGGGCGCCGTCGTGGTCATGGAGAACCGGACCGGCCGCGTCATCTCGATGGCCTCCCTGCCCACGTACGACCCCAACGCCTGGGTCGGCGGCATCTCCGGCAGGGACTACCAGCAGCTCACCGACAAGGCGTCCAACTACCCGCTGCTCAACCGGGGCATCCAGGGCCAGGCGGCGCCCGGCTCGATCTTCAAGGTGATCTCCTCCACCGCCGCCGTCAACGCGGGCTACGACTTCGACGCCAACTACCCCTGCCCCTCCTCCCTCTCCTTCGGCGGGCGCGAGTTCAAGAACTTCGAGTCCAAGGGGTACGGCTCCATCAACCTCGGCCGCGCCCTGGAGGTCTCCTGCGACACCGTCTACTACGGGCTCGCGCACCGCGAGTGGGTCAAGGACGGCGGCATCAACCCGAAGAAGGACCCCAAGGACTGGTTCTACCGCACCGCCCACCAGTTCGGTCTGGGCAAGAAGACCGGTATCGACCTCACCAGCGAGGTCCCCGGCCGGGTCCCCGACCGCCAGTGGAAGCAGAGCTACTGGGAGCAGCTCAAGGGCACCTGGTGCAAGGAGGGCAAGAAGGGCGGCAGCTACGTCGAGCAGATCGCGTACGAGAACTGCCTCGAAGGCAACCGGATGCGCGCCGGTGACTCCGTCAACTACTCCATCGGCCAGGGAGACACCCTCGTCACCCCGATACAGATGGCGACGATCTACGCGGCGATCTCCAACGGCGGCACGCTCTACCAGCCCACCGTCGGGCGGGCCGTGGTCAGCGCCGACGGCAGGGAGGTGACGGAGATCAGGCCGAAGCCGGCCGGCAAGCTCCCCATGGACACCGCCACCAACCGGAAGATAAACGACGCCCTCGCGGGGGTCGCGACCCGGGGCTCGGCCGCCTGGCGGTTCGGCGGCTGGCCGCAGGACGACATCCCGATGCACGCCAAGACCGGCACAGCGGAGGTCTACGGCAAGCAGACCACCTCGTGGTTCGCCTCGTACACCGACGACTACACCATCGTCATGACCATCTCCCAGGGCGGTACGGGCTCGGGCGCTTCGGGGCCCGCCGTCCGCAAGATCTACGAGGCGATGTACGGGCTCGACGAGAAGGGCACCCAGGATCTGAAGCGCGCCCTGCTGCCCGCCCCGCAGAAGGCGCTCCCGAGGATCGGCGCCGACGGCACCATCGACGCGCCCCGGATCAAGCCGTACCAGCCGCGCAAGCCGCTGGAAGAGAACCAGCAGCTCGCGGGGCCGCCCGCGCGAAGGGACTGAGGCATGGCCGGCACCAATGGCTTCTCCGTCTCCGGATACGGCCCCCGGCGCGACGGGCTCTGGTCCCAGCTCTCCGCCCGCGACTCGGTGGTCCGCCGGCTCGACTGGCCGCTGCTCCTCGCCGCCTTCCTGCTCTCCGGGATCGGCGCCCTGCTGGTCTGGTCGGCGACCCGCGGCCGGACCGAGCTGACCGGCGGCGACCCCTACGACTTCCTCTTCCGCCACATACTGAACACCGGTATCGGCATCGCGCTGATGATCGGCACCGTCTGGCTCGGCCACCGCACCCTGCGCGGCGCCGTCCCGGTCCTCTACGGGCTCTCCGTGCTGCTCATCCTGCTGGTGCTCACCCCGCTCGGCGCCACCATCAACGGCGCGCACGCCTGGATCGTCATCGGCGGCGGCTTCTCCATCCAGCCCTCCGAGTTCGTGAAGATCACGATCATTCTGGGGATGGCGATGCTGCTCGCCTCCCGGGTCGACGCCGGCGATCTCGCCCACCCCGACCACCGCACCGTCGCCAAGTCGCTGGGCATCGCCGTCCTGCCGATGGCGATCGTCATGCTGATGCCGGACCTCGGCTCGGTGATGGTGATGGTCGTCATCATGCTGGGCGTGCTGCTCGCCTCCGGGGCGTCCAACCGCTGGATTCTCGGGCTGATCGGCAGCGGAGTCGCGGGCGCCGTCCTCGTCACCGCCCTCGGTCTGCTGGACGAGTACCAGATCAACCGGTTCGCGGCCTTCGCCAACCCCGAACTCGACCCGGCCGGTGTCGGCTACAACACCAACCAGGCCCGGATCGCGATCGGCTCCGGCGGGCTGCTGGGCACCGGCCTCTTCAAGGGCTCCCAGACCACCGGCCAGTTCGTCCCCGAGCAGCAGACCGACTTCGTCTTCACCGTCGCCGGCGAGGAGCTGGGATTCGTCGGCGCCGGACTGATCCTCGTACTCCTCGGTGTGGTGCTCTGGCGGGCCTGCCGGATCGCCCGCGAGACCACCGAGCTGTACGGCACGATCGTCGCCGCCGGCATCATCGCCTGGTTCGCCTTCCAGTCCTTCGAGAACATCGGGATGACGCTCGGCATCATGCCCGTCGCCGGGCTGCCGCTGCCGTTCGTCTCCTACGGCGGCTCGTCGATGTTCGCCGTCTGGGTGGCGATCGGACTGCTCCAGTCGATCAGGGTGCAGCGGCCGATAACGGCATAAGTGCTGGTGTGGGGGTCCCGTCGGCAGGCTTCGCGAACTAGATTCGGTGCATGGCGGACACCAAGCGCGAAATCGAGCGGAAGTACGAAGCCACCCCCGAGACCCGGCTCCCCGATCTGACCGGGACGGCCGGGGTCTCGGCCGTCGCCGCGCAGGACACGGCCGAGCTGGACGCGGTCTACTACGACACGGACGATCTACGGCTCGCCGCGGCCTCCATCACCCTGCGCCGGCGCACCGGCGGCGGCGACGCGGGGTGGCACCTCAAACTGCCCGTCGCCCCCGGGGTACGGGACGAGATCGCCGCCCCCCTCTCCTGGCAGCTCCCGCGCCCCCTCCAGGGCCTGATCAGGGCCCGGGTCCGGCAGGCCCCGGTCAGCCCCGTGGTGCGGCTGCGCTCCACCCGCGAACTCCACCATCTCCTCGACGCCGACGGCACGCTCCTCGCCGAGCTGAGCCGGGACGCCGTCCGCGCCCAGCGGCTGAGCGGCGGCGACACGGAGGCCGCCTGGGACGAGATCGAGGTCGAGCTGGCGGACGGGGCCGACCCCAAGGTCCTCGACCGGATCGACAAACAGATGCGCAAGGCCGGTCTGGTGCCCGCCACCGCCCCGTCGAAGCTGGCCCGGGCGCTGGAGGAGACCGGTTTCACCGCCGATCCGGCCGTGGCACCGGCCGCGCCGGACGGCACCGACGCGGGCGGCCACATCCTCGCCTACCTCCGTGAGCAGGCCGCGGCGCTGCTCGCCCACGACCCCGGGGTGCGGCGCGACCTCCCCGACGCCGTCCACCAGATGCGCGTCGCCACCCGGCGGCTGCGCAGCGCCTTCCGCACCTACCGCAAGATCCTCGACCGCACGGTGACCGACCCGCTCGGCGAGGAGCTGAAGTGGCTGGCCGGAGAGCTGGGGGTCGCCCGTGACCAGGAGGTTCTCGCCGAACGGCTGCGCGAGCGGATCGACGCCCTGCCGCGCACCCTGCTGCTGGGCCCGGTGCGCGGCCGGCTCCGCATCTGGTCCGTCGCCCAGGGCTCGGGCGCCCGCCGCCGAGCCGTCGCCACCCTCGACAGCCCCCGCTATCTGGCCCTGCTGGACGCCCTGGACGCGCTGCTGGCCCACCCGCCGCGGCTCAGGGCCGCGTCCGGCGCCCCGGGCACGGTCCTCCCCAAGGCGCTGGTGAAGGAGTACGAGCGGCTGGCGGCCCGGGTCGGCAGCGCGCTGGACCTCGCCCCGGGCCCGGAGCGCGATCTGGCCCTGCACGACGCCCGCAAGGCCGCCAAGCGCGCCCGGTACGCGGGCGAGGCGGCGACCCCCGCGCTCGGCCGCCCCGCCAAGCGGTTCGCCAAGCGGATGAAGGCCGTGCAGACCGTGCTCGGCGACCACCAGGACAGTGTGGTGGCCCGCGACACCCTGCGGCATCTGGCGGTCCTGGCGCACGCGGCGGGGGAGTCCGCCTTCACCTGGGGACTGCTGTTCGGACAGGAGCAGCGCGCGGCCGCCGACCGCGAGCGGGAGCTGCCCGGGGTGTGGGCCGAGGCCGCCGATCCGCGGCTCCGCGAGGACCTCGGCGGCTGACCGCGCGGCCCCGGCCGGGTCCCGGGCCGTGCGGGGGCGGCTCTCCGGCGCGTTACGCTGGGGAGTCGCCCCCTTGCCAGCTCACGAAAGTCCCGAGATGTCTGCTGCTGAGTCGGTCTTCCCACAGCTCGAAGCTCTGCTCCCGCATGTGCAGAAGCCCATCCAGTACGTCGGAGGTGAGCTGAACTCCACCGTCAAGGAGTGGGACGCGTGCGAGGTGACCTGGGCGCTCATGTACCCGGACGCGTACGAGGTCGGCCTCCCCAACCAGGGCGTCATGATCCTCTACGAGGTGCTCAACGAGCGCGAGGGCGTCCTCGCCGAGCGCACCTACAGCGTCTGGCCCGACCTCGAAGAGCTGATGCGCGAGCACGGCGTGCCCCAGTTCACCGTGGACTCGCACCGGCCCGTCGGCGCCTTCGACGTCTTCGGCCTCAGCTTCTCCACCGAGCTGGGCTACACCAATATGCTCACCGCCCTCGATCTCGCGGGCATCCCGCTGGAGGCGCGGAACCGCACGGTGGACCACCCGATCGTCCTCGCGGGCGGCCACGCGGCCTTCAACCCCGAGCCGATCGCCGAGTTCATCGACTGCGCCGTCATCGGCGACGGCGAGCAGGCCGTTCTCGACATCACCGAGATCGTCCGCGCCTGGAAGGCGGAGGGCCGCCCCGGTGGGCGCGAGGAGGTGCTGCTGCGGCTCGCGAAGACCGGCGGGGTCTATGTCCCCGGTTTCTACGACGTCGAGTATCTGCCCGACGGCCGGATCGGCCGGGTCGTGCCCAACCGCTCGGGCGTCCCGTGGCGGGTCTCCAAGCACACCGTCATGGACCTGGACGAGTGGCCCTACCCCAAGCAGCCCCTCGTCCCCCTCGCCGAGACCGTCCACGAGCGGATGTCCGTCGAGATCTTCCGCGGCTGCACCCGCGGCTGCCGTTTCTGCCAGGCCGGCATGATCACGCGCCCCGTGCGGGAGCGAAGCATCACCGGCATCGGCGAGATGGTCGAGAAGGGTCTCAAGGCGACCGGCTTCGAGGAGGTGGGACTGCTCTCGCTCTCCAGCGCCGACCACTCCGAGATCGGCGATGTCGCCAAGGGCCTCGCCGACCGGTACGAGAAGGACAAGATCGGCCTCTCCCTCCCCTCCACCCGGGTCGACGCCTTCAATGTCGACCTCGCCAACGAGCTGACCCGCAACGGCCGCCGCTCCGGGCTCACCTTCGCGCCCGAGGGCGGCTCCGAGCGGATGCGCAAGGTCATCAACAAGATGGTCTCGGAGGAGGATCTGATCCGCACCGTCGCCACCGCGTACGGCAACGGCTGGCGGCAGGTGAAGCTGTACTTCATGTGCGGCCTCCCCACCGAGACCGACGAGGACGTCCTCCAGATCGGGGACATGGCGGTGAATGTCATCGCCAAGGGCCGCGAGGTCTCCGGCTCCCAGGACATCCGCTGCACCGTCTCCATCGGCGGCTTCGTCCCCAAGCCGCACACCCCCTTCCAGTGGGCCCCGCAGCTCAGCGCCGAGGACACCGACGCCCGGCTCACCAAGCTCCGTGACAAGATCCGCGGCGACAAGAAGTACGGCCGCTCCATCGGCTTCCGCTACCACGACGGCAAGCCGGGCATCGTCGAGGGCCTGCTCTCGCGCGGCGACCGCCGCGTCGGCTCCGTCATCCGCGCCGTCTACGAGGACGGCGGGCGCTTCGACGGCTGGCGCGAGCACTTCTCGTACGACCGCTGGATGGCCTGCGCCGACAAGACCCTCCCCGAGTACGGGGTGGACGTCGACTGGTACACCACCCGGGAGCGCACCTACGAGGAGGTGCTGCCCTGGGACCACCTGGACTCCGGTCTGGACAAGGACTGGCTCTGGGAGGACTGGCAGGACGCCCTCGACGAGACCGAGGTCGAGGACTGCCGCTGGACGCCGTGCTTCGACTGCGGGGTCTGCCCGCAGATGGACACCCACATCCAGATCGGCCCCACCGGCAAGAAGCTGCTGCCGCTCACCGTCGTCAAGTAGCCGCACCACAGGGCCCGGTCACCGCGCGTATCCGGTGGCCGGGCCTCTCCGTGCCCCGCGCCATGGGCCGATGCCGCGGCTGATCATCCCCGGCACCCGTGTCCACGCCTCACCCCGTTCCCGCGCGCGGAGGGCGGGTCATGTCGGCCACGCCGTCCGCCCGTCGGCCCGCCGCCGGGGTCACGCCACCGCGCTGCTCCGGGATTCCCTTCCGTACGCCCGCGAGCCGGGCATACAGTCCGTACTGATCACCGCGACACGGGCAGCACCGGTTCGCGCGAGGCCACGGGGCCGGCGGCGGAGTCCTGGAGCACGAACGGGACGGCAAGCGCCGCTACTGGATCAGCACATCCCACCAGCTGTGAGGCGCCATGGCCGACCGACCCGCCGCGACGATGAGCAGCCGTTCCGGCGCGCCGCCCGAAGGGTGTCTGGCGACCGCGATACGGATACCCGTACGGCTGGTGGCGCTGATCGTCGTCGTGCCCCTGCGGGTGCTCTGGGATCTGCTCACCGTCATCGGCCGGGCCCTGAGACCGGTCCTGCGGTGGGGGTACGAGAATCTGCTCGTCCCGCTCGGCCGCGCGCTCCGGCAGGTGCTCGTCCTCACCGCGAGGCTGCTGGTGGTGTGGCCCTGGCGGTATCTGCTGGTGCCGCTCTGGACCCGCGGCGTGGCCCGGCCGCTCTCCTGGCTGTGGACGCATGTGCTCCGGTACCTCCTGGTGGTGCCGCTGATCCGGCTCTGGCAGTGGGTGCTGGTGCCGGCCGGGCGGGGGATCGCCTGGGTGGTCGAGAACGCCGTCGTCCCGCCGCTGCGGCTGCTCTGGCGGCATGTGCTGCGGCCCCTCGGCCGGGAGGTCCTCGCCGCCCTCAAGGCGGCCTGGCGGATCGGGGGGCATGTCTCCCGGGCGGTCGGCACCGTCCTGAAGTGGCTCCTCTGGTACCCGGTGCGCTGGACCTACCGGCATGTGTGCACACCCGTCGGCCATGTTCTGCGCGATCTGTGGCGCCCCGTCGGCGCGGCGCTCCGTTCGGCCCGGGCCACCGCGCGGGAGGCCGGGCGGGCGGCCTGGCGGAGCCTGGGCGGCGGGGCGCGCGGGCGGGGCGGTCCGGGAGGCCGGTGACGGGCTCCGGCCGAGCCCGGGGAACCTTGGACGCCCGCGGCGCGTACTCTGGGTAGTACAACGACTGTCCCCGGCGCGGCGGCCGGGCCCGAGGTCTCCCTCCACCAGCGGGGGTGAGCCGGGCCGGCCCGCACGGGGCGAACCGCCTTCCGAGGGCGGCGCCACCAGCGCCGTCCCGCACCGAGGAGAAGAACCACTGGGCAAGCGACAGCCCGAAGGCCCGCCGCCCGCACCCGCGGTGCAGCGCATCCGACTGCGCTACACCAAGCGTGGCCGCCTCCGGTTCACCAGCCACCGTGACTTCCAGCGCGCCTTCGAGCGGGCGCTGCGGCGTGCCGAGGTGCCCATGGCGTACTCGGCGGGCTTCACCCCGCACCCGAAGGTGTCGTACGCCAATGCCGCACCCACCGGCACGGGCAGCGAGGCCGAGTATCTGGAGATCGCCCTCACCGAGCACCGCGACCCCGCGACCCTGCGGGAGCTGCTCAACGAGTCGCTGCCGAGCGGGCTCGACGTCACCGACGCCGTGGAGGCCCGCACCCCGGGCCTCGCCGACCGGCTCACCGGCTCCGAGTGGGAGCTGCGGCTGGACAAGGTGGCGCCGGCGGACGCGGAGCGGGCCGTCGCGGCCTTCCTCGCGGCGGAGACCGTCGAGGTCCAGCGCAGAACGAAGAACGGCATGCGGACCTTCGACGCCCGCCCGGCCGTGGCCGAGCTGCGGGTGGTGCCGCCACAGCCTGATAGGCCCGTGGACGGCCCCTGTGCGATACTGCGGCTGGTTGTTCGGCACGTAACACCTGCCGTGCGACCCGACGACGTCCTGTCCGGTCTCCGCGCTGTGGCCGACCTGGCGCCGCCGGTCCCCGCAGCGGTGACCAGGCTGGCGCAGGGGCTCTTCGACGAGGAGACCGGCACGGTGACCGACCCGCTCGCGCTCGACCGCGAGGCAGTTCCGGCCGCCACACCCACGGCCGTCGGATCGGCCTCCCCCCAGTCCTGACCCGGGGGGTCCCCACGCAGGCGGGGTGTTTCCGGTCCCGCCGCGCTCACAGGCAGTCGTTGCAGCACGGCCCTGGTACTCGGGAGCCACCTGAGTCGGGCCGCGCGAAACCACAAAAGACTTTCGCCAGGCCGTGCGTACATCGCGCACGGAACCGGCGGGCCAGACACAACAGCTCCCGTGCGGCGCCCACGCCCCGGACGGCACCACCGCGCGACGCGCGGCCGTGCCGTGCGGTAGGCCCGGCGCCCGGGAGCGTGACGGGAGAACCGCCCGCATGCACGAGCTGAACGAACCCGGTACCACCGGGGACACCAACGAGGACCAGAACAACAGCCCCAGCGACACGCTGCCCCCGCGCCGCCGTCGCCGGGCCGCTTCCCGCCCGGCGGGACCGCCGGGAGGCGCGGCCGAGACCGCGGCACCGGCCGCCGAGGCCGCTCCCGCCGCCGAGACCGCTCCGGTCGAAGAGGCCGCTGAGGCTGTGGAGGAGGCTCCGGCGCCGCGTGCGCGTCGTCGTGCGACGCGTAAGGCGACGGCGCCCGCTGGTGCGGCGCAGGGTGAGGAGTCGGAGGCGGCTGAGGCTGTTGCGGCGCCTGCTCGTAAGCGTCGTACCGCCGCCGCTGCGGCTGCTCCGGTGGAGGAGGCCGCTCCGGTCGAAGAGGCTGCTGAGGCTGTGGAGGAGGCTCCGGCGCCGCGTGCGCGTCGTCGTGCGACGCGTAAGGCGACGGCGCCCGCTGGTGCGGCGCAGGGTGAGGAGTCGGAGGCGGCTGAGGCTGTTGCGGCGCCTGCTCGTAAGCGTCGTACCGTCGCCGCTGCGGCTGCTCCGGTGGAGGAGGCCGCTGAGGCTGTGGAGGAGACTCCCGCGCCGCGTGCCCGCCGCCGTGCCACCCGTGCGGTGAGCACCCCCGAGCCCGTCGCCGCCGAGATCCCGGCCGAGGACGACGAGGCCGAGGAGGCCGAGGAGACCGCGGAGACCGAGGAGGTCACCGCGACCGCCGAGGCCCCCGAGGCCGCCCCCGCGCCCCGCGCCCGGCGCCGCGCCACCCGCGGGGCATCCGCCCCCGCCGTGGCCGCCGAGCCCGCCGCGTCCGCCGAACCGGTGGAGCCCGTGGAGCAGCCCGCACCCGCCGCCCCGGTGGAGGAGGCCGCTCCGGCGCCCCGTGCCCGCCGTCGCGCCACCCGTGGCGCCTCCGCGCCGGCCGCCGAGGCCGCCCAGGCTCCGGAGGCCCCCGAGGCCGCCGCCGTGGAGTCCTCCGACACGGAGGCCGACGCGGGACCGCGCAGGCGCCGCCGCGCGACCCGTGCCGTGAGCGCGCCCGCCGAGCCCACGGCTCCCGTCCAGCGCGAGGAGCCCGCCGCGAGCGCGCCCGCCGCGCCCGCCGCCGAGCCGGTCGCCGCCACCCGTGGCCGTGGCCGCAGGCGCGCCGCGTCCCCCGAGTTCACCGCCCAGCCGGCCCGGGACACCGAATCGCCGCGCGCCCGCCGCGCCGCGCGTCCCGCCGTCGCCGTCTTCCAGGCCCCGGTCTTCACCGAGCCGATGTTCCAGACCCCGGAGACGGCCGCCGCCGCTGCCGCCGCGGCCGCGGTCCCCGACGAGGAGCCCGTGGAGGAGCCGGCGGTCCAGGAGACCCAGCCGGTGCGGGAGCCCCGGCAGCAGCCCGCCGCCGAGCAGGCCGCCGAGCCCGCCGGGCGCCGGCGCCGCCGCCGCCGTGGTGAGAGCGCCGAGCAGCCGGTCGCCGAGGCCGCGCCCGCGCCCGCCGCTCCGGTCGAGGCGCCCGCCGCCGAGGAGCCCGCCGAGGACGAGGCCGACCAGCCGGCCGAGCCCGCCGGCGGCGAGGACCACGACGAGTACGAGGACCGCCCCTCGCGCCGCCGCCGCCGCGGTGGCCGCCGCCGTCGCCGGGGCGAGGCCCCCGACGCCGACGAGTCCGGCGACGAGCCGTCGGACGAGCACGCCTCCGACGACGCCCCGGACGAGGAGCAGGACGACGAGGACGAGCACGCCGCCGGCAGCTCCAGCAGCCGTCGCCGCCGCCGTCGCCGCCGTCGCAGCGGTGAGCCGGCGGGCGACGAGAACAACGGCGTCAGCGACCCGGAGCGCACGGTCGTCAAGGTCCGTGAGCCGCGCGCCGCCCGCTCCCGTGGCGACGAGCCGTCGGACGAGGTGCAGTCCATCAAGGGCTCCACCCGTCTGGAGGCGAAGAAGCAGCGCCGCCGCGAGGGCCGCGAGCAGGGCCGCCGCCGGGTGCCGATCATCACCGAGGCCGAGTTCCTCGCGCGCCGCGAGGCCGTCGAGCGGGTGATGGTCGTCCGCCAGAGCGGCGAGCGCACCCAGATCGGTGTCCTGGAGGACAACGTCCTGGTCGAGCACTACGTCAACAAGGAGCAGGCGACCTCGTACGTCGGCAATGTCTACCTGGGCAAGGTGCAGAACGTACTGCCGTCCATGGAGGCCGCGTTCGTCGACATCGGCAAGGGCCGCAACGCCGTGCTCTACGCCGGTGAGGTCAACTTCGAGGCGCTCGGCATGGCCCACGGGCCGCGCCGGATCGAGGCCGCGCTCAAGTCCGGCCAGTCCGTGCTCGTCCAGGTGACGAAGGACCCGATCGGCCACAAGGGCGCCCGGCTCACCAGCCAGGTCTCCCTGCCCGGCCGCTACCTGGTCTATGTCCCCGAGGGCTCGATGACCGGGATCAGCCGCAAGCTGCCCGACACCGAGCGCGCCCGGCTGAAGACCATCCTCAAGAAGATCGTCCCCGAGGACGCGGGCGTCATCGTGCGCACCGCGGCCGAGGGAGCCAGCGAGGACGAGCTGCGCCGCGATGTCGAGAGGCTCCAGGCGCAGTGGGAGGACATCCAGAAGAAGGCCAAGAGCGGCAACGCCCCGACGCTGCTCTACGGCGAGCCGGACATGACCGTCCGGGTCGTCCGGGACATCTTCAACGAGGACTTCTCCAAGGTCATCGTCAGCGGTGACGAGGCGTGGCAGACCATCCACGGCTATGTCGCGCATGTCGCCCCCGACCTCTCCGACCGCCTCCAGCGGTGGACGAGCGAGGTCGATGTCTTCGCGACGTACCGCATCGACGAGCAGCTGATGAAGGCGCTGGACCGCAAGGTCTGGCTGCCCTCGGGCGGTTCGCTGGTCATCGACAAGACCGAGGCCATGATCGTGGTCGACGTCAACACCGGGAAGTTCACCGGCCAGGGCGGCAACCTGGAGGAGACCGTCACCAGGAACAACCTGGAGGCGGCCGAGGAGATCGTCCGCCAGCTGCGGCTGCGCGACCTCGGGGGGATCGTCGTGGTCGACTTCATCGACATGGTCCTGGAGTCCAACCGCGACCTGGTGATGCGCCGGCTGCTGGAGTGCCTGGGCCGGGACCGCACCAAGCACCAGGTCGCCGAGGTGACCTCGCTGGGTCTGGTCCAGATGACCCGCAAGCGGGTGGGCCAGGGGCTGCTGGAGTCCTTCTCCGAGACCTGTGTCCACTGCAACGGCCGTGGTGTGATCGTGCACATGGAGCAGCCGACCTCCGTCGGCGGCGGCGGGGGCGGTGGCGGCAAGCGCTCGAAGAAGCGCGGCCGCGGCGGCTCCGAGCACACCGAGCACGACCACGCCCAGGAGCACGAGGACACCGGCCGCGCCGAGCACGCCGAGACCGAGGCCGAGACCGAGGCGGAGGTCGCCGCGGAGGTGGCGGCGCCGACCGCGCTGCCCGAGCCCGCGTTCGTCCCGGACGAGGATCTGTACAGCAGCGCCGCCGAGGCGGAGGCCGCCGCGCTGCGCGGCCGTGGCCGCCGCCGGGCGACCCGCAGGGCGTCGGCTCCGGCCGGTGCGCCGAGGGCCGCCGAGCCGGAGGTCGTGATCGAGGCCAAGCCGGAGCCGGAGCCCGCGCCGCAGAGCGCGCCGGAGCCGGAGCCGGAGCCCGCCGCTGTCGTGGCCGACGCCGCCCCGCCGAGGGCCCGTCGCCGGGCGACCCGCAAGGTCTCCGCGCCGGCCGGTTCGCCCTCGGGTTCGGCGGACGCGGCGGTCGTCGTGGTCGACACCCCGGTGGAGTCCGCGCCCGAGGCCGAGCCGGAGCCCGAGGCTCCGGCCAAGAAGGCGGTCCGCAAGACCGCCGCCAAGAAGGCCACGGCGAAGAAGGCCGCCACCAAGAAGACGGCGGCCAAGACCACGGCCAAGAAGACGGCGGCGAAGAAGACGACCGCCAAGAAGGCCGCGAAGAAGACGGTCGCGGCCGAGCAGCAGGCGCCGTCGTCGGTCTCGGCCCCCACCGAGGGCTGACCGTCCGGTCCGGTCCCGACTGCCGTGCCCCCGCCCCGTACTCCGGGTCGGGGGCGCGGTGCGTGTGCGGCGTCGGGGCGGGTTGCTGGGCAGGTGGTGTCGTTGTTGGTTTCCGCTCCGGCCGAGGGCTGATCGTCCGGTCCGGTCCCGACTGCCGTGCCCCCGCCCCGTGCTCGGGGTCGGGGGCGCGGTGCGTGTGCGGCGTCGGGGCCGCTTCGTCCACCGCGCCGAGCCGCCGCGTTCCGGCCCGCCGCGCGCGCCCCGCGCCCCCTTCGCCGGGACCGCGAGCGCTCGCCCTTCACCCTCGGGCCGTACGGCCCGACCGCCCGACCGCCCGACCGCCCGACCGCCGTACGGGCCGCCCGTGCGGCCGAACGGTTGACGCGCCGGGTTGACGGGGCGTTCGCGTTGCGCCGATGGGGTGTGCCCGGCCTCGTGAGACATCCCCGGCCCCCTCCCCCTCCTGCACGATGGCACTGCCGCGATCAAGGAGGGCGTCCATGACGTACCAGGTGGTGACCCGCCGTCAGGGCCCCTTCCCGCACCGGATCGCCGCGGTCGGGGTGGTCAAGGACCCGGCCACCCACGACATCGGCCTCGCCGGCCGGGTGACCGGACAGGAGTACGCCTCGGTCGCGGCGCGCACGGTCCCCACGTCGGGCCGTCCGCACGAGGACATGGTCTCGGTGGTCGGCCGCCTCCGCGACGGCACCATGGCCGGCCATCTGGTGAACCGGCTCGGCCCGCTGAAGGAACGCTTCATCTCGGTCACCGCCGAGAAGGGCTGCTTCGTCGCCGATCCCGCCCCCCCACTCCCACGCCGCGCGGGCCACCGGGTGGGAGGCGCTCCGGGTGTTCCGGGGGGTCTGTGAGGGCGACATGATCCGGTACGCCATCGCCGAGCGGGACCCCTTCCTCGTCGAGCACGAACTGTTCCGGGACGCGGTGCTCGGCGGCCCCGCCGACCTCTGCGCCCTGCGCCGGGGGCCGCGGACGGTGGAGGTCGCGGTGGCCGTGCCGGAGTCCGCCGCCCACGGCCGTACGGTCGACCTCCCCGCCTCCGCAGCGGCCGGGTAGGCGGAGCGCCGTGGCCACCGCCGAGCCCCGCGACGGGAAGCCCGGGGATTCCGGGAAGCCCTCCGCCGCCGCTCCGGAAGCCGCCGCTCCGGAGGGCGCCGTCCCGGGAGCCGCCGCTCCAGAGGCCACCGCCCCGGAAGCCGCCCCTCCGGAGGGCGCCGTCCCGGAAGGCGCCGCTCCAGAGGCCACCGCCCCGGAAAACACCGTCCCCGATGTGACCGTCGTCCTCGCCGTCCACAACACGATGCCCGATCTCACCGAGTGCCTGGACTCCCTGCTCGCCCAGACCATCGGCCTCGGCCGGCTCCAGATCGTGGCCGTCGACGACGGCTCCACCGACGGCGGCGGCGAGGAACTGGACCGGCTCGCCCGCGCCCACCCGGACACCGTCACCGTCCTCCACCAGCCGGACTCCGGCGGCCCGGCCGCGCCCAGCAACAGGGGCCTGGAGCGGGCCCGCGGCCGGTACGTCCACTTCATGGGCGCGGACGACCGCCTCGGCGAGGAGGCCCTCGCCCGTCTGGTGGCCCACGCCGACGCCCTCGGTTCCGACATCGTCATCGGCCGGATGACCGGGGTCGGGGGCCGCTATGTCCACCAGGGGCTCTTCCGCCGCAGCGACCCCGACATCACCCTCCACGGCTCCGCCCTGCCGTTCACCCTCTCCAACGCCAAGCTCTTCCGGCGCGAGCTGGTCGAGCGGCACCGGCTCCGCTTCCCCGAGGACCTGCCCGTCGGCAGCGATCAGCCCTTCACCATCGAGGCCTGTGTCCGCGCGGGCAGGATCTCCGTCCTCGCGGACTACACCTACTACTACGCCGTCCGCCGCCGCGACGCGGGCGACATCACCCACCGGGCCGGCCACCTCGAACGGCTGCGCTGCACCGCCCGGATCATGCACCACGCCGCCGGTCTCATCGGCCCGGGGCCCGAGCGGGACAGCCTTCTCCACCGCCACTTCACCTGGGAGCTGGCCAAGCTCCTCCAGCCGGACTTCCCGGACCTCGGCGAACCGGTCCGCCGGGAGCTGTGCGCCGGGATCGCCGAGCTGGCCGACGCGTATCTCACCGAACCGCTGCGGGACTCGCTGCCGGTGCGGCGGCGCGCCCTGCTCGCCCTCGCCCAGCGCGGCGCGGTGGACCTCCTGGTCCGGGCGATCGAGGACGCCGCGGCGCACGGCCCGCTGTTCCTGCTGGAGGGCGACCGGGCGTATCTGCGCTGCCCCGGCTTCCGGGACCCCGCGCTGAACCTCCCCGACCGGGTCTTCGAGGTGCTCGACGAGCCCCTGACCGCCGTGCTCTGTGCCGGTACGGAGCTGCTGGCGGCCGACTGGGACCAGCGCGGCGACGACCTCGCCCTCTCGCTCACCGTCCGCACCCCGCTGACCGGTGACACCTCCGCCACCGTCGTCCGGCTGATGCGCGGCTCCCTGCCGAGGAGCGCGGACCGGGCGGGCGGCCGGCGGCTGCCCGAGCCCGACACTCTGCCTCCCGCCGCGGGCGACTTCGAGCGCGGGGGCGGCGACGGGACCGTGATCCACGCCCGTATCCCCGTCGCCGCGGCCACCGCCTCGCTCGGCGTCCGCGTCCACGCCCGGGTCGCGGGCCGCACCTACGAGATTCCCCTGCGCGCCCGGGGCAAGCCCATGCCGCTCGCCCGCCGCTGGCGCCTGGAGGACTCCTACCGGGCCGCCGCCCGGGTCAGCGGCAAGGGCAGGATGACCGTCCGCACCGGCCCGGTGGACCCGCCGCGCGAGCGCCGCTGGCCGGCCCGGCTCCGCCGCGCCCTGCGGTTCCGTCCCCCGCCGACCCGCACCGGGGCCGCCCGGGAGGGGAAGTGACCATGGACATCCGTGTGGTGGCCCTCGGCGGGATCGGACTGCCGCTCGCCGTCCGGTTCGCGGCGAAGGGCCACCGTGTCACCGGCGCGATCCTCCAGGCCGACCACGCCGAGTACCGGGCCCTGGCCGCCGCCGGTCCGCCCGGGGCGCGGGTGCTGGTCGGCGGCCGCCGCACCACCCGACCCCGCCCTCCGGGAGGGCGTCCGCCGGGTCGTCATCGGCGGCTGACCACCATCCGCCTCCGGAGCACAGGAAGGACCGATGCGCATGCCGCCACCGCCACCCCTGCCGCGCCGCGCCCCCTGCCGTGCCGGCACCCCCGTCGCGCCGGCGCCCGCGCCCGCGTCCGAGCGGCGCCGCCCCGCCGAAGCCGGCCGGCGTCGTCGCCCATGCCGACGAGGAGTCCGTCGCCGCCCGCGGGGTGCCACCCCCGATCGTCGGCGCCACCCCCGCCACCCCCGCCACCCCGGCCGGCGCCGGCCCCGGCGCCGGCGAACGGCTCCTGGACGACCGCGACCCGGCCGCCGCCACCGGCCGCGCCCGTGCCGCCTCCGCCCGCACCCACCACGACGGCACGGCGACGGTGGCCGCCCCGGCCCCTTCCTCAACTCCTGACGGCCCTCATGTCCCGCTCTCCTCCAGGAGCCGCACGACACGCCGCGCGGCCCCGCCGTCCCCGTACGGCGCCCCGCGCGGCGAGGCCGGCGCCGCCCGCGCCGCGAGCCCCGCCCACCGCCCGGCCGGCAGCTCGTGCGGATCGGGCACCAGCAGATTCCAGCCGCCGTCCAGGGTCTCCAGCCACTCCGTCTCCGGCCGCAGCGTGGTGCACGGCCGGCCCAGCAGATACGCCTCCTTCTGGAGCCCGCCCGAATCGGTCACCACCCCCGCCGACGCCAGCACGGCGGCGATCAGCTCCGCGTACGGCAGCGGGCGCCGCACCCGCACCGAGCCCCGCGCGAGATCGATGCCGAACTCCCCGGCGCGCGCGACCAGCCGGGGGTGGGCGGGCAGCAGCACCGGCAGCGGCAGCCGGGCCAGCGCGCCGAGCAGGGCGGAGAGCCGGGCCGGGTCGTCCGTGTTGTCCGGGCGGTGCAGGGTGGCCAGCAGAAACGGCTCGCGGGGCAGTTCGGCGACGGCGGCCGGCGGGCGTGCCAGCACCGCGTCCCGTACGCGCAGACAGATGTCGACCATCACATCCCCGGCCAGCCGGGTGCGCGCCGCGAGACCCTCCCGGGCCAGGTGGCGCACCGCCTCCTCGGTGGGCGCGAGCAGCAGATCGGCGCAGTGGTCGGTGAGGACCCGGTTGTGCTCCTCCGGCATCCGGCGGTTGAAGGAGCGCAGCCCCGCCTCCAGATGGGCCACCGGGACCCGCGACTTCACCGCGCAGAGCGCGCCCGCCAGCGTCGAGTTGGTGTCCCCGTACACCAGCACCCAGTCGGGGCGCTCCTCGGCGACGACCTTGTCGAGCGCGGCCAGCGCCGCCCCCGTCTGCGCCCCGTGGCTGCCCGAGCCGACCCCGAGATGGACATCGGGGCCGGGGATCGCCAGCCCGGAGAAGAACACATCGGAGAGGTCGGCGTCGTAGTGCTGCCCGGTGTGCACGATCGTGTGCCGGTGGTCCGTCGAGGCGAACGCGGCGGCGACGGGGGCCAGCTTCACCAGCTGGGGGCGGGTCCCGACCACACTGAGGACCTTCATGACCGCTGTGCTCCCTGCGCTCGTCCCCTGGACCGGTTTCGCCGAGCGGCGCGTGGCGAATGCGCCGGAAAACCGATCAAACCATGACGATGGGGTGGCGGGTGGGAGAACCGGCCGGAACCAGCCGACCGGGGCACCGGCCCGCCGGGAGCGGGTCGGGCAGATCGGGAATGGAGTCCGCATGGAGCCCTCGCACGGCACCCGGGGCCGGGTCGTCATGCTCGTCGACAACGAGGTCAGGGCCGACTCCCGCGTCCAGAAGGCGGCCCGCTCCGCCGCTTCCGCGGGCTGGGACGTGGTCCTCCTCGGGGTCTCGCCGACCGCGAAGCCCCAGTCCTGGAGGCTCGGCGCGGCCCGCGTCCGGCTGCTCCCCAAGCCCGCGCATCTGGAGCCGCGCCGCCATGAGCTGCGCCATCCGCTGCTGCGCCGCCCCCTGGCGTACCGCTCCCGGCGGCTGGCCCGCTACCGCGTGCAGACGGTCAAGGCATGGCGCTCCGATCTGGCGTTCCGCCGGGCGGCGGCGCGGGCCGCGCGCGCCGGGCACCCCGGCGCCAGCGCGAGCGGCTCCGCCCTGCGGCTGCTGCTGCCGCGCGCCTGCGCCCGGGCGCTCGGCGCGTGGGTCGCCCTGCGGGCCCGGGAGACCGACCGGCTGCACCGGCTGCGCACCCCGCTGACCGCGCCGCTGGACCGCACGTCGACCGCCGTGTGGTCGAAGCTGATGGGGGAGCGGGCCTGGCGCCGGCTGATGCCGAACCTCTGGGACTACGAACTGGCCTTCGCCGCCACGATCGACTCCTGCGAGCCCGATCTGATCCACGCCCACGACTTCCGCATGCTCGGCGTCGGCGCCCGGGCCGCCGTCCGCGCCCGCGCCCGGGGCCGCTCGGTCAAGCTCGTCTGGGACGCGCACGAGTACGTCCCCGGGCTGCCCGCCTTCCACGGCCGCTGGCTGCCCGGCCATATCGCCTGGGAGAAGGAGCACGCGGTCTTCGCGGACGCCGCGATCACCGTCTCCCAGCCGCTCGCGCGGATGCTCCAGGAGCGGCACCGGCTGCCGGAGCCGCCCGCCGTGGTGCTGAACGCGCCCGTCATGGAGCCGGACGACGAGGAGATCGCGGACGCCCCGCCACTGCCGGACCTGCGCGGACTGTGCGGCATCGGGGCGGACACCCCGCTGCTGGTGTACGCGGGCGGGATCAGCCCGGTGCGCGGGGTCGAGACGGTCATCGAGGCGCTGCCGGAACTGCCGGGGGTCCACCTCGCGCTGGTGTCGGTCACCCCGGGGAAGCTGAAGGCCGTCGCCACCACGCGCTCCCTCGCCGAGGTCACGGGGGTGGCGGACCGGGTCCACTTCCTGCCCTTCGTCCCGCACTGGCAGGTGCCGCACTTCCTCGCCCCGGCGGACGCCGCCGTCAGTCCGCTGCACCATCTCGCCAACCACGAGCTGGCGCTCGGCAACAAGTTCTTCGAGTACGCGCAGGCCCGGCTGCCGCTGCTGGTCAGCGACATCCGCACCGTGGCGGAGCTGGTGGAGGCCACCGGGCAGGGCGAGGTCTTCCGGGCCCGCGACCCCGAGGACTTCGCCCGGGCCGCGCGGGCGGTCCTCGCGGAGCCGGGGCGCTACCGCGCGGCCTATGAGCGGCCCGGGCTGCTCGACGGCTGGACCTGGGAGGCGCAGGCCGGGATCATCGACCGGCTCTACACCCGGCTGCTGCCGGACCGCGCGGCGCCGTCCGTCCCGCTCAGCGTCCCCTCGGGCGACTCGCGGTAGCGGGCGCCGGTCTCCGCGCACTCCCACGCCCCCGGCTCGCCCGGCAGCTCGGTCAGCCGCGCCCCGGCCCGTCCGACCCGTCCGACCCAGCCGCGCCCCGGCCCGTCCGACCCGTCCGACCCAGCCGCGCCCCGGCCCGTCCGACCCGGTCGCCGCGCCGCGCGGCTCCGGGCCGCTCCGGGCCTCCCCGGGCGCGTCCGGCGAGCACAGGGCCGGTTTGACCCCCGGAAGCGGCCCCCGCTACTCTTGACCCTCGGTGTGTTTCCCTATGCACCCACCTCTGAGCACCCACCTCCCCGCGGTTTCACCTGACGCGGGGGGAGGCCGCTCGTCCTTCCGGATCATCACGGGCCCCGGCCCATGTGAGCGGCTGGCATCAGGGGTCCCGATCCGAGTGAGAGAGAGATCCGCGTGTACGCCATCGTGCGCAGCGGTGGTCGCCAGCACAAGGTTGCTGTCGGCGACATCGTTGAGGTTGACAAGATCCCCACCGCCAAGGTTGGCGACACGGTAGAGCTCTCTACCCTGCTCGTTGTCGACGGCGACGCCGTGACCAGCGACCCGTGGGTCCTGGACGGCATCAAGGTCACGGCTGAGATCGTGGACCACCACAAGGGTGTGAAGATCGACATCCTGCGCTACAAGAACAAGACCGGCTACCGCCGCCGCCAGGGTCACCGCCAGCAGTACACGGCGATCAAGGTCACCGGCATTCCCACGGCCGCGAAGTAAGGGACTGAGGAGACATGGCACATAAGAAGGGCGCATCGTCCACTCGGAACGGTCGCGATTCCAATGCTCAGCGGCTCGGCGTGAAGCGCTTCGGCGGTCAGGTCGTCAACGCCGGTGAGATCCTGGTCCGCCAGCGCGGCACCCACTTCCACCCGGGCTCGGGCGTCGGCCGCGGCAGCGACGACACCCTCTTCGCGCTGAACGCCGGTGCGGTCGAGTTCGGCCGGCACCGTGGCCGCAAGGTCGTGAACATCGTTCCGGTCGCCGGCTGATCGAGCAATCGGTCTTTCCGGAACCGTAGAACGGTTTCCACCGCGGAGTATTCCGCGGGATTTCTGTGGAGGCGGATCTCACTTCCCCAATCGGGAAGCGGGTCCGCCTCTGCTGTGTTACAGGTAGGGACAATTCCGTCAGCAATGGAGGCACACCCATGACCACCTTCGTGGACCGCGTCGAACTGCATGTCGCCGCGGGTAACGGAGGCCACGGCTGCGCCTCCGTTCACCGGGAGAAGTTCAAGCCGCTCGGCGGCCCCGACGGCGGCAACGGCGGCCGTGGCGGCGATGTGATCCTGGTGGTGGAGCAGTCGGTGACCACCCTGCTCGACTACCACCACAGCCCGCACCGCAAGGCCACCAACGGCCAGCCCGGCGCCGGTGACAACCGCTCCGGCAAGGACGGCCAGGACCTGGTCCTCACCGTCCCGGACGGCACCGTCATCCTCGACAAGGAGGGCAATGTCCTCGCCGACCTCGTCGGCCAGGGCACCACCTTCGTCGCGGGCCAGGGCGGCCGCGGCGGCCTCGGCAACGCGGCGCTCTCCTCCGCCCGCCGCAAGGCCCCCGGCTTCGCGCTGCTCGGCGAGCCCGGCGAGGCGCGCGATGTCGTGCTGGAGCTGAAGACCGTCGCCGATGTGGCGCTGGTCGGCTACCCCAGCGCCGGCAAGTCCTCGCTGATCTCCGTGCTCAGCGCCGCCAAGCCGAAGATCGCGGACTACCCCTTCACCACCCTCGTGCCGAACCTGGGCGTGGTGACCGCGGGCTCCACCGTCTACACCATCGCCGATGTGCCCGGACTGATCCCCGGCGCCAGCCAGGGCAAGGGCCTCGGCCTGGAGTTCCTGCGCCATGTCGAGCGCTGCTCGGTCCTGGTGCACGTCCTGGACACGGCGACCCTGGAGTCGGACCGCGACCCCGTCTCCGACCTCGATGTGATCGAGGCCGAGCTGAAGCAGTACGGCGGCCTGGACGACCGCCCCCGGATGGTCGTCCTCAACAAGGTCGACATCCCCGACGGCCAGGACCTCGCCGAGATGATCCGCCCCGAGCTGGAGGCCCGCGGCTACCAGGTCCTGGAGGTGTCGGCGGTCGCCCGCACCGGGCTGAAGGAGCTGTCCTTCGCCCTCGCGCAGATCATCGCCGAGGCCCGCGCGGCCAAGCCGGCCGAGGAGGCCACCCGGATCGTCATCCGCCCCAAGGCGGTCGACGACACCGGCTTCACCGTGGTCCGCGAGGAGGAGCGCCTCTACCGGGTGCGCGGCGAGAAGCCCGAGCGCTGGGTCCGCCAGACGGACTTCAGCAACGACGAGGCCGTCGGCTACCTCGCCGACCGGCTCAGCCGCCTCGGTGTCGAGGAGAAGCTGATGAAGGCCGGGGCCCGCGCGGGCGACGGCGTCGCCATCGGCCCCGAGGACAACGCCGTGGTCTTCGACTGGGAGCCGACCATGATGGCCGGCGCCGAGATGCTCGGGCGCCGCGGCGAGGACCACCGCCTGGAGGCCCCGAGGCCCGCCGCCCAGCGCCGCCGCGACCGCGACGCCGAGCGCGACGACGCCCAGCGCGAGTACGACGAGTTCCACCCGTTCCAGTGAGGAAGCCGATCCGGTGACGGAACCGAACCGGTGACGGGCCGGGCCCCGTCCCGGACCGGCTCCGCCCGGCACCGGCCCGGTGCACGGCGCCCCGCCCGGGCCCGCGCCGGCCCCGCCGCCCACAGCCGCTGCCATCAGGCAGCGGCTGTGACGGTTCACCCTGGTCTCACGGCTCGGGCCGGACGGCCCCGGCGGACGAGCGGAGCACCGGTGAAGATCTCATTCCTCATCCACACCATCTACGGCATCGGCGGGACCATCCGGACCACGCTGAATCTGGCGGAGGAGCTGGCCGGCGGCCACGAGGTCGAAATCGTCTCGGTCTTCCGCCACCGCGACCGCCCCCTCTTCGACATCGATCCGCGCGTCGCCGTCGTACCGCTGGTCGACATCCGCCCCAAGGCGCCCGCCCGGGAGAAGGAACACCCGCTCCGCGCGGAACCCGCCGAGCACTTCCTCCGCTCCGAGGCCCGCTACGGCGAGTACAGCGCCCTCACCGACGAGCGGGTGCGCGGGCACTACGCGGCCTCCGGCGCCGATGTCGTCATCGGCACCCGGCCCGGTCTGGTCGGTTACGCGGCCCTGTTCGCACCCGCCGGCGCGGTGGTCATCGGCCAGGAGCACATGACGCACCATCACCACAGCGAGGCGCTCCGGGAGGAGCTGCGGCCCCATCTCGCGGCCATCGACGCCCTGGTGACGGTCTCCGAGGGCGACGCCGCCGTGTGGCGCGAACGGATGCCCCTGCCCGGCACCCGCGTGCTCGCCATCCCCAACAGCGTCCCCGCGCCGGTGGTCGCCCCCTCCGATCTCTCCGACCGGATCGTCGTCGCGGCCGGCCGGCTCTCCCGCGAGAAGCAGTACGAGGTGCTGATCCGGGCCTTCGCCCAGGTCGTCGAGCGCCACCCGGAGTGGACCCTGCGCATCTGCGGCTGGGGCGCCGAGAAGGACCGGCTGCGCCGCCGCGTACTGCGGCACCGGCTCGGCAACCACGTCCATCTGATGGGGCCGCGCTCGCCGATCGACCCCGAGTGGGTCAAGGGCGCCATCGCGGTCTCCACCTCGCGCCACGAGTCCTTCGGGATGACGCTCGTGGAGGCCATGCGCAATGGACTCCCGGTGGTCAGCACGGACTGCGACTACGGCCCGCGCGAGATCGTCGAGGACGGCGAGGACGGACTGCTGGTACCGGTCGGCAGCGCCGACGCGGTGGCCCGCGCCCTGATCACCCTCATCGAGGACGAGGGCATGCGCCGCAAGATGGGCGCCGCCGCGCTCGCGAACTCCCGCCGCTTCGACCCGGGCGCCGTGGCAGGGCGGTACGCGGACCTCTTCGCCGAACTGGGTGCGGGCACACCGGCCCGGCGCCGCGCCGGCACCCCCGCGGAACCCGCCCCGGTCGCGGGCACCCCGCACGGTGCTGTCCCGGAAGACGTACGGGACGGCCCGGAGGTTGCCTCCGATGGCGCGTTCGTGCCCCTGGTGGACTGTGTCGCCCGGGACGACGGCTCCATCGACGTCACCCTGGTCGGACCCGGGGCCGCCGGCGGTCCCGGTGGTGCTGGTGGTTCCGGTGGTTCCGGTGGTTCCGGTGGTCCCGGTGGTGCTGGTGGTTCCGGTGGTTCCGGTGGTCCCGGTGGTCCCGGCGGTCCCGGTGTCCCGTCCGGGCTCCGGCTGGTCTGCGTCCTCGGGGCCGGCGGCGGTCCCGAGGAGACCCGGAGCTTCCCCTTCGGCCCGGACGGCACCGCCACCGTCCCGGCCGCCGCCGACCTCCCCGAGGGCCAGTGGCTCTGCCACACGGAGCACCCGGCACCGCCCGACGGTCCGGGGGCGGCCTCCCCCCGGCCCCCCGAGTCCCCCGGCGGTGCCGCACCCTCGGGCGCCCCCCGCACCGGGGCGCCCGAGCCCTCGCCGGGCGCGCCCGGCGCCACTCTCCGTACGCCGTTGCCCGCCCGCTCGGTCGACCAGCGCGGCTCCCTGCGGGTCGCCGGCCGGCTCGCCCCCGGGGACGGCGTCCGCCACCGGGTGCCCCACCGGCGCGCCCCCCGGCAGCAGCTCGCCCTGCGGTCCTGGGTGCGCCCGGTGCACGCCGAGGCGGGCGGAGTCAGCCGCGACGGCACCCGGCTGACCCTGGAGGGCCGGGTGCTGGGCCCGGTCGAGCCCTCCGGGGCGCCCTCGCTGGTGCTGCGCCGCCGAGGCGGGCCCTGGGAGGAGCTGGACCTCCCCGCCGACCGCGAGGGCGCCCGGGAGTTCCGGGCCGTGATCGACGGGGACACGGTCGCCCGGCGCCGGCTCACCGAGCACGACGTCTGGGACGTCTTCCTCCGATTCGCCCCCGGCCACAGCCCGGTACGGGTCGCGCGCCTCCTTGACGACGTGGTCCAGAAGAGTGATGTCTTCGTCCACCCCGACGCCCTCGCGCACCGGCGGCGCCCGCTGCTGCTGGCCCGGCGGGTGGTCCGCCGGCTGCTCCGCCGGGAGCAGCTCCTCGTCCGGGTGACCCTCGCCTACGACGGTGACAACGGACTGGTTTTGCGGGTGGTCGACCGCTGAGCACCCGGGCGGCCCCAATACCGCCTCGTGAAGGGCACCAAACGCACCTGGGCTGTGGCGTCCGTCACTTCCGGGCACGGGTCGTGGGGGCCCAACCTCCCTGGCCACTCCGTGAACCCCCGGCTACCACCGGGGGCGGGGCGGCTTCCACTCGCTTGCGAGACGGTCACACAGAGTGCGACCATCGCACGGTCCCACTCGTCTGAAGGTAGGTCGTTCTGTGTCTGTGCCGCACGAAGCCAAGCCCCGTACCACGGCAGTCGTTCTCGCCGGCGGTACCGGCCAGCGCGTGGGTCTGTCGATCCCGAAGCAGCTGCTGAAGATCGCCGGCAAGGCTGTCATCGAGCACACACTGACGATCTTCCAGCAGGCGGAGTCGATCGACGATGTGATCGTGCTGATGGCGCCCGGGTTCGTCCCCGACATCGAGAGGATCGTCGCCAAGGCCGGACTGACCAAGGTCACCCAGGTGATCGAGGGCGGCGCCACCCGCAACGAGACCACCGAGCGGGCCATCGCCGCCCTGGGCGAGGGCCTCGCCGAGGGCGAGGACCGGAACGTCCTCTTCCATGACGCCGTCCGCCCGCTGTTGTCACAGCGAGTGATCCAGGACTGTGTGGACGCGCTGGAGCGCTACCAGGCCGTCGACGTCGCCATCCCCTCCGCGGACACCATCATCGTGACCCGCACGCACGGTGAGGACGGCGAGTTCATCACCGACGTCCCGGACCGCTCCCGGCTGCGCCGGGGCCAGACCCCGCAGGCGTTCAAGCTCTCCACGATCCGCCGTGCCTACGAGGTCGCCGCCGGCGACCCCAACTTCCAGGCGACCGACGACTGTTCCGTTGTCCTCAAGTACCTGCCGGACGTGCCGATCCACGTCGTCGCGGGCGACGAGTACAACATGAAGGTCACCCAGCCGGTCGATGTCTTCATCACGGACAAGCTCTTCCAGCTGGCCTCCACCGCCGCCCCCCGCCAGGCCGACGAGGCCGCCTACCGCGAGCTGCTGAAGGGCAGGACGCTGGTCGTCTTCGGCGGCTCCTACGGCATCGGCGCGGACATCGCCGAACTGGCCGCGACCTACGGCGCCAAGGTCTACCCGCTGGGCCGCTCCACCACCGGCACCCATGTCGAGAACCCCGAGCACGTGGACGACGCCCTCTCCAAGGCGTACTCCGAGACGGGCCGGATTGATTACGTCATCAACACCGCGGGCGTACTGCGTATCGGCAAGTTGGCGGAGACGGACAACAGCACCATCCAGGAAGCGCTGAACGTCAATTACCTGGCGCCGGTGCAGATTGCCCGTGCCTCATACAAGTATCTGGCCGAAACCAAGGGGCAGTTGCTGCTCTACACATCGTCCAGCTATACGCGCGGGCGTGCCGAGTACAGCCTTTACTCCTCCACCAAGGCCGCGATGGTGAATCTGACGCAGGCCCTCTCCGACGAGTGGGCGAATGAAGGCATCCGCGTCAACTGCGTCAATCCCGAGCGCACGGCGACCCCGATGCGCACCAAGGCCTTCGGTGCCGAGCCCGCGGGCAGTCTTCTCTCGTCCGAGGCGGTCGCCAGGACCTCCCTCGATGTGCTCCTCTCCGAACTGACCGGCCATGTCATCGACGTACGCCAGCAGGACCCGACCCGGGGCGCCAGCGAGGCCTCCGGCTTCGAGCAGGCGCTCGCCGCTGTCCTGATGCGCGAAGAAGATATGCAATAATTCGCTGTTAATGCGATGAATGCTGTCACAGCAGTTCTGCGGGCCCCCTGTGAGCATCCTGACGCGCGGAATACCGGGATGCTGGGGACACGGGGCCGGCCATGCACTGTGCGGAGTCCTGACTGCACCTTCGGGTAGCGAAGTTCCGGGATTTGCAATTCTCGCAAAAGGACCAAACCGCCACCCTTGGAGCAGGTTCTTCGTGATTTCCACAGCCATTCGTCTGGCGCGCGTCGGCAGCCTGTCCGAGCTGGCCGCCGCAGTTCTTCTCGGACTCGGTTATCCCTGCGTGATGATCGCCGCCCTGCTGCCGAACACCTGGCTGTTCGCGGCGGCGGCGGCAGTCACCTACGCGTCCGACTGGTATCTGCACCGCAGGGGCAGCTACCTGATCAACCGCCTCGGCAAGCTGCGCGTCGGACTGACCATCCGCTTTCTGCTGCGCCAGGTCCTGCTGGTCCTGCTGCTCGCCCGCGAGGGCCTCGCCGAGACCACGCTCTTCTACGTCGCCGTCGCCGGCTTCCTGGTCTTCTACGGCCTCCAGGCCCCGCACGGCGCCCTGGTCACCCTGATCCGGCTGCGCCGGGTGATGCCGGTCGTCACCCGCAATGTCGATCTCCAGCGGCTGAACATCCCCGACGCCCCGCCGAACGCCCTGCGCACCCGCGCCGCCGAGAAAGTCCTCCACCTGGACATCCCGGCCGTGATCGGTGTGCTGCTGGCCACCGCTCTCCAGCGGGACGTCATCGGATACGCGGGCGTGGCCGCCAGCATCGCGCTGATCGTCCTCTACATCGCCGCGCTCGCCCCGTATCTGCGCGCCAAGCGCCGGGTCCCGCAGGCCCCGGTGGTCCTGGAGGCCGTCAGCGACTGGCTGCGCGAGTACCGCCCCACCGTCGTGCTGTACTTCTCCGGCTCCAAGGAGTCCGCCTACCAGGCCAATATGTGGCTGGAGACGATGGAGGAGATCGACGGGCGGCCGCTGATCATCATGCGGGAGCGCGGTCTGGTCAACAAGCTGAACCCGACCACCGTCCCCGTCATCTGCGTGCCCGGCGCCACCCATCTGATGAACATGGACCTCTCCACGGTCCGGGTCGCGCTCTACGCGGCCAATGTCGGCAAGAACATCCACCTGCTGCGGGTGCCGACCATCCAGCACGTCTTCATCGGCCACGGCGACAGCGACAAGCTGGCCAGCGTCAACCCGTACAGCAAGGTGTACGACGAGGTGTGGACCGCCGGCCGGGCCGGCCGCGACCGCTACGCCCTCGCCGACGTCGGTGTCCGCGACGACGACATCGTCGAGGTCGGACGCCCCCAGCTCGCCCCCATCCAGTCCTGGACCGGGACGCCGAAGAACCCCGTACCGACGGTGCTCTACGCCCCCACCTGGGAGGGCTGGGACGACAACCCCGGCAACACCTCCCTGCTGCTGGCCGGCGAGAACATCATCCGGCGGCTGCTCACCGCCGAGCGGCCGGTGCGGGTGATCTACAAGCCGCACCCCTTCACCGGCATCCGCGACCAGCGGGCCAAGGCCGTCCACGAGCGGATCACCGCGATGATCACGGAGGCCGTCGCGGCCCGCGCCGCCGACCCCCGCTGGTCGGGCCGGGCCGCCGCCGCGAAGCCCGCCCAGGAGGCGGCCCGCGCCGAGCTGGCCCGTATCGAGGCGGAGCTGGCCGCGCTCGCCAAGCCCGGCCGGGCCCGCCGCGACGGTGCCGAGGAGTCCCGCGACTCTCTCGCCGACCCGCAGCGACTGGAGCGGATCAAGGCACTCCGGGACGCGTGGAACACCGCGTACTGGCGCTCCACCGGCTTCTGGGAGCACCTGGTCGTGACCGGCCCCGAGCCCAAGCTCTACGACTGCTTCAACGAGTCCGACGCGATGGTCTCCGACATCTCCAGCGTGGTCTCCGACTTCATGGCGAGCGGCAAGCCGTACGCCCTCACCGACTCCGCCGAGCTGGGCGCCGGGGAGTTCCTGCGGCAGAACACCGCCGCCCGCGCCGCCGTCGTCCTCAGCAACAGCGCCGTCGAACTGGACGCCCTGCTGGCGGCCGTCGCGTCCCCGGAGCACGATCCGCTGGCCGGTGCCCGCCAGGAGCTGAAGGAGTACCTCCTCGGCCCCGACCACCCCACCTCGATGGACCGGTTCAACGCCGCCGTGCGGGAGCTGGCCGCCGAGTCCGAGGCCCGCAACCTGGGCGTCGAGGCGCGGCTCAGCGAGGAGGCGCAGTTCGAGCTGAACCTCCAGCCCGACGCGGGCCCGGCCGCCGTGCCGGCCGAGGCGGAGACCGCCGAAGCGGCGGACCCGGCCGACCCCGCCGAAGCGGCGGGCCAGGCCGAAGCGGTGGACCCCGCCGACCCGACCGAGCCGGTCGACCCGGCGGACCCGGTCGACGCGGACGGGACGGAAGCCGGAACGGAAGCCGGAACGGAAGCCTCGCTCCGGCGCTGAGCCGGTCGGTCGACGCACGGCCCGTACGGCGCGCGCCGTACGGGCCCCGCGTCTTCCGGCACCTTTCGCGGCCGTCCTCCGGCACCCGCTGTCCAGCCGGTGAAATACCGGCGCACCCGGCGCGGGGCCTGACGTAGATTCGGTCCGTGACAGTGGTGAGGCAGCAGGTAACCCAGGCCCGCAGGATTGTCGTCAAGGTCGGTTCGTCCTCGCTGACCACCGCGTCGGGCGGACTCGACGCCGACCGGGTCGACGCGCTCGTGGACGTGCTCGCGAAGATCCGCGACGGCGGCGAGAAGGAGATCGTGCTGGTCTCCTCCGGCGCCATCGCCGCCGGGCTCGCCCCCCTCGGCCTGGCCCGCCGCCCCAAGGGCCTCGCCCGCCAGCAGGCCGCGGCCAGCGTCGGCCAGGGGCTGCTGGTCGCCCGCTACACCGCCTCCTTCGCCCGCTACGGCGTCCGGGTGGGCCAGGTGCTGCTCACCGCCGACGACACCAGCCGCCGTGCCCACTACCGCAATGCCTACCGCACCCTGGACCAGCTCCTGACCATGGGCGCCGTCCCCGTCGTCAACGAGAACGACACCGTCGCCACCGACGAGATCCGCTTCGGCGACAACGACCGGCTCGCCGCCCTCGTCGCCCATCTGGTCCGCGCCGACCTCCTGGTCCTCCTCTCGGACGTGGACGGCCTGTACGACGGTGATCCGGCCAGGCCCACCAGCACCAGGATCGACGAGGTGCGCGGCCCCGCCGACATCGCGCACGTCGAGACCGGCGGCGCCGGAAAGGCCGGGGTCGGCACCGGCGGCATGGCGACCAAGGTCGAGGCCGCCGGGATCGCGACGGCCGCCGGCGTCCCGGTCGTCCTCACCTCCGCCGTGCACGCCGCCGACGCCCTCGCCGGCCGGGCCACCGGCACCTTCTTCCACCGCACCGGACGCCGCGTCACCGGCCGGCTGCTCTGGCTGGCGCACGCCTCCACCCCCCAGGGCGCGCTGATCCTCGACGACGGCGCGGTCGAGGCTGTGGTCGTCGGCCGGAAGTCGCTGCTGCCCGCCGGAATCGCCGCCGTCGAGGGCGAGTTCGCCGCCGGGGACCCGGTGGAGCTGCGCGACGCCCGGGGCAGCGCCGTCGCCCGGGGGCTGGTCAACTTCGACGCCAAGGAGATCCCCCAGCTCCTCGGCCGCTCCACCCGGGACCTGGCCCGGGACCTCGGTCCCGCCTACGAGCGGGAAGTCGTACACAGGGACGATCTGGTCGTCCTGCGCCCCTGAAACGGCTGAAACTCCCGTCAACCAACAGGGACCTTTACCAAAACCACCCCATGTTCCGTCCGGGACTGGTCAACTTTGTTGCGGGGGGATGGCGGGGTACAGCACGACGACACATGCAATCAGGAGGCCGCCGGTGAGACGAGCGCGCCCAGGGGATGTGCCCCGAGGAAACGGGGGCGTCCCGCACCTTCGCAGGACTGCGGCGGACCACGCCCGCAGGACGGCGGGTGAGCAATCCCGCAGGACGGCGGGCGACCAGGCCCGTCGGGCGGCGGGCGAGGAACGGGCTCTGACGAGCGTCGAGGCAGGCGCCGACTTCGAGGGCGCCGACTTCGACGGCGCCGAGGAGGGACAGGAACAGGACGAGCCACAGGAACAGCGGCCGGCCCGGGTACCGGGCCGGGGACAGGAGCCGGGCGGCGCCGCCCGTACGGGGGAGACCTCGGCGCGCGCCGAGGAGCGCGTCCAGTCGAAGCTCTGGCACATCACGCTCAGCGTCTCCGGCGACGAGGCGCCGCTCAGAGAGGTCCGGCGCGGGCTCGAACAGCTGGCGCACGACCACCCCTTCCTGCTGACCAGCCGCTATGCCGGTGACCATGCCGAGATCAGGTACTGGGAGGAGGCGCGGGACCTGCACGACGCGGCGGCCGTCGCGCTGCGGCTCTGGGGCGAGCACCGCTCCACCGCGAAACTGCCGCCGTGGACGATCGTGGGGCTGGAGGTCATCGACCGCCAGACGTACCACCAGCGGATCGCGGAGGGCTATGGCCCGCCGCCCGCCTCTCCGGTGGGCGTCCACCCCTTCTGATCCCCGGCGGTCCCCACGGACCTCTCCGACCCGATCCGACCTGACCTGACCTGACCTGAACCTCATCCGACCTGATCCGACGCGATCCGATCCCTCCGAGCCCGGCCGCTGTCTCGCAGTACGGGACGGCACGGGATACCGGCCGGACGGCCGCGGCGAGCGCACTACCCTGCGGGTATGACCACGCCCTCGCCGCTTCCGCCGTACGACTCCCTCTCGCCGGTCACCCGTGCCGCCCACCGGGCGCGCGCCGCCGCGGCCGACCTCGCCCCGCTGCCGCGCTCGGCCAAGGACGAGGCGCTGCTGGCGATCGCGGACGCGCTGGAGGCCCGTACGGACGAAGTGCTCTCGGCCAACGCCGAGGACACCGCGCGCGCCCGGGAGGCCGGCACCGCCGAATCGGTCATCGACCGGCTCACCCTCACCCCCGAGCGGGTGCGGGCCATCGCCGCCGATGTCCGCCATGTCGCCGCCCTGCCCGACCCGGTCGGCGAGGTCGTGCGCGGCTCGACCCTGCCCAACGGCATCGACCTGCGGCAGATCCGGGTGCCTCTCGGGGTGGTCGGCATCATCTACGAGGCCCGGCCCAATGTCACGGTGGACGCCGCCGCCCTCTGCCTCAAGTCCGGCAACGCGGTCCTGCTGCGCGGCTCCTCCTCCGCCCACTCCTCCAACACCGCCCTGGTGGCGGTCCTGCGCGACGCGGTGGGCGCGGCGGGACTCCCGGCCGACGCGGTCCAGCTGGTCCCCGGTGAGTCGCGGGACTCCGTGCGGGAGCTGATGCGCGCCCGCGGGCTGGTGGACGTGCTGATCCCGCGCGGCGGCGCCGGACTGATCCGCACCGTGGTCGAGGAGTCCACCGTCCCCGTCATCGAGACCGGCACCGGCAACTGCCATGTCTATGTCGACGCCCTGACCGACCTCGACATGGCCGTCGACATCCTGATCAACTCCAAGGCCCAGCGCCCCAGCGTCTGCAACGCCGCCGAGACCCTCCTCGTCCACCAGTCCGTCGCCGCCGCGTTCCTGCCGCGCGCCCTGGACGCCCTGGCGGACGCCGGGGTGACCGTCCACGCCGACGAGCGGGTGCGCGAGCACGCCGGTGCCACCAAGGCCACGGTCGTGCCGGCCACCGCGGAGGACTGGGAGACCGAGTACCTCTCGTACGACATCGCCGCCGCCGTCGTCGACTCGCTGGACGACGCCGTCGCCCACATCCGCCGCTGGTCCTCCGGCCACACCGAGGCCATCGTCACCACCTCGCAGGCCGCGGCCCGCCGCTTCACCCAGTTGGTCGACTCCACCACCGTCGCCGTGAACGCCTCCACCCGTTTCACCGACGGCGGCCAGTTCGGCTTCGGCGCGGAGATCGGGATCTCCACCCAGAAACTGCACGCCCGCGGGCCCATGGGACTGCCCGAGCTGACCTCCACCAAGTACATCGTCACCGGCGACGGTCACACCCGGTAGCCGGTGCACCGGGGCCGCACTCGGGCTGCCCAAACCCACCGCCCGGGTCTACCCTGAGGGCGTGCCGGACGACGTGGGGGGCAGGCCGTTCCCGGACGGCTGGGAGCCCGACGACGACCGCGGAGGCGCGGACGAGGACTTCGCCTCCGCGGTCTTCGACGAGGACTTCGTCAGGGCGGCCGAGATCCATGAGCCGACCGCCGTGGAACGGCTGCTCGCCGCCGCGCAGGCCCGCGCCGAGGCGGAGGCGGCCCGCGCCGCCGGATCGGGCCGCCCGGGCCGTGACGACGATCCGTACGGCGACGGATACGGCCCCCATGACCGCGAACGGCTCCACGACGACGGCCCGCTGGACGACGACGGCCCCTACGGACGGCACGGCGGCGCGCTGCGCCCCTACCGGAGCAGCGCCCGCTGGCACCGGCCGGTCGCCTGGATTCTCGCCCTGCTGATGGGCATCGGCATGGTCGCCCTCGCCTTCACCGCCGTCTACCGGGGCGCCGCGGGGAGCCGCCAGGACCAGGTGCCCCCGCCCGCGACCAGCGGAGTCGACGCCACCAACCCGGCCGTGCCGTCCGCCGACCGCCTCGTGGGCCCCGCCCTCCCGGCGGACCGTCCCGCCTCCTCCCTGTCCGCCGAACCGCGCACACCCTGACCTCGCGCCCCTGTTCGGCCCCCGCGCGCTTGGCCGGGCACGCACCGGCGCTCGTCCGGGGCTCGTTGGGGGCTCGTCGGGGTTTGTTGCGGAGCACCGGGTTTACCGGAGCCCCGCTCGACCCACCCTCAAGGTATGGCTGGTCGCGAGGACCCGCCTGAGGGGACAGCCGACGGTCTCCCCGGCGGTGGAGAGGACGAGTACCGGTCCGTCGTCTTCGACGAATCGTTCGTCCGGGCTGCGCGGCTCCAGGAGTACTCCGCGCAGGAGCGGATGGGTGCCCACGCGCGCGCCGTGCGCGCCCTGCCCACCCGGCCGCTCCGCTCCGGCCCCACTCCGGCTCTGCTGCTCGTCCTGCTGGTCGCCTTCGCGTTCGCCACCGCGGTCTATCTGGGGGTCCGCCCCGTCCACCAGACCTCGTCCGCCAAACGGGCCGAGCCGCTCCGTATCACCCTGATCCCCCTCTCCCCCCGGGGTGCCGTTCCCGGGGGCACCCCCGACGATCTCTACGCCCACAGCGCCGCCGCCCACTTCCGTGTCGGCGCCTCGGGCATCACCCTCCCGGGCGCCCGGCGCACGGAGAACTTCTCCCCGAGCCAGGTGATGACCGCGCTCACCACCGCGAAGGACTATCTGGTGGGGTCCTCGCTCGACCCCGATGTCCTCACCGGCGGCGCGGTCCGGCCCGTGCGGGTGCTGCTGGACCCCGCCCAGCTGGAGCAGTTCGACCGCAGCATGGCCTCCCCGGCGAACGACGGCAGCCACGCGGCCACGGGCTGGCTGGTCCGCTACGACCCGGAAGCGGTGGCCCTCGCCGACCCCGAGATCCGGGTCAGGGGCACCCTGACGGTCACCGAGGCGGGCCCCGACACCCTGGAGATCGCCTCCGACCACACCTTCGCCTACACCCTGCGCCCCGCCGCCCGCCCCGGTGGGCCCTCCCGGGTGGGCGGTTCGGGCGCGGCGCGCGGGACGGACGGCGCCTCGCTCTTCACCGTCCGCCGGGAGCTGCGCTTCCGCTTCGACCGGGACGATCTGTACCGGCACCGGACGGAGCTGCTGACCAGCCATGTCCAGGCGGGGCCCCAGTCCTGTGCGGACGACTCCGCGGGGACCCTGCGGCCCCTGCTGGCCGGTCGCCGGGCCGAGCGGCCCGCCCCGGCGGACACCAACCCCTACGCCCTGGAGGCCCCCGCGACGGCGCTCTGCGGCGCCTTGGCCCCCGGCGCCCAGCCGAGCCCCCGGCGGTGACCCCCCGGGCCCCCGGCGGTGACCCCCCGGGCCCCCGGCGGTGACCCCCCGGGCCCCCGCGGGGGCCGATCGGACGGTGGCCTAGCCGGCGCCGCCGGGCCTGTCGCCGCCGCCCGGTGCGCCGCCGCCCGGTGTGTCACCGCCGCCGGCGCCGTTCCCGTCGCCCGTGAACTTGTCGCGCAGCTTCCCGCCCAGATCGCCCGCGCCGCCGGCTATGTCCCCGACGAGCTTCATCAGCGGGTCCCTGCTGGTGCGCACGGTGTCCGCGTAGTGCGACGCGGACTCCCGGATCGAGTCGCTGACCGAGGCGTCCTTGTCCTCCGACCGGCGCGGGTAGTGGCCGTCCATGATCCGCTGGTAGTCGCGGCTCTCGGCCCACTTCTTCAGCTCCGCCGCCCGCACGGTGGTGAACGGGTGCGAACGGGGCAGCACATTGAGGATCTTCAGCACGGAGTCCCGGAGGTCGCCGCCCTTCTCGTACTCCTCGGCCTGCCGCAGGAACGCGTCGACGTTCATCTCGTGGAGATGGTTGCCACCGGCGATCTTCATCAGCCCGCGCATCGACGCCTTCAGGTCCTGCCCCACCAGCAGCCCCGCCCGGTCGGCCGACAGCTCCGACTTGCGGAACCACTCCCGCAGCGCGGTCACGATCGCCATGATCGCCACATTGCCGAGCGGAATCCAGGCGACCTTGAGCGCCAGGCTGGTGAGGAAGAGCAGCACCGTGCGGTAGACCGCGTGGCCGGAGAGGGCGTGACCCACCTCGTGGCCCACCACGGCCCGCATCTCCTCCTCGTCCAGCAGCTCCACCAGACCGGTGGTCACCACGATGATCGGCTCGTCCAGGCCGATGCACATGGCGTTGGGGCGCGGGTCCTGTGTGACGTACATCGCCGGAACCTTCTCCAGGTCCAGGATGTAGCAGGCGTCCCTGAGCATCGAGTGGAGATGGGCGAACTGCTCATCGCTCACCCGGACCGAGTCCGAGAGGAAGAGCAGCCGCAGACTGCGCTCCGGCAGCAGTCCGCTCAGCGCCTTGAAGACGGTGTCGAACCCGCTGAGCTTGCGCAGCGCGACCAGCGCCGAGCGGTCCGCGGGGTGTTCGTACGCCCGTGAGGAGATGCCGGGGAAGCGCTTGCGCTGCCTGCTCGGCACGTTCTCGTGGCTGCTTTCGGTCATTCATGCCCCCTGTGTGACCCGGATGGTGCCCGGCGCGGCGCTCTCCCGCGCCGTCGCCGCTGTTCAAGGTTGAACGTGTGGCTGGTGTGTTCGTCCCCCTGGCGGATTCCAGCGTAGGCGCTGGGAGAGAACCGCGGCGGGGGCTGTGGACAACCCCGGGAACGCGGGCGCCACCGGCCCTGCGTACCCTTCACGGCACCGCCGGAACGGCGCCGTGATCACCACAACGACTGAGTCGGCGTGAGCGTGCCCGAGCGGCCCGCATACGATGTGGGCGAAGTCTGTCCGCCATGTCCCTCCGATCGACAAGGGCCCGCCGAAGATGAGCCTCAACAGCACCGCCACCCACCTGGTCACCCTCGCCGAGGCATCCGAGGGCGGTGGCCGACACCAGAGCCTCGAACCGTTGGTCGTCGGCGCCGGCGCGCTGATCGCGCTGCTCCTGCTGCTGTGGATCACCACCCGCTTCAACCGCGACCGCTGAGCCGGGCGGGTCGGGCCGGGCCGGCGTGCCAGTAGGCTCTGCACGCATGGGAGAGCAGACAGTGCCGACGGGCTCCGCGTCCGGCCGGCGGCGACTCGGTGTGATGGGCGGGACATTCGACCCGATCCACCACGGACACCTGGTGGCCGCCAGTGAGGTGGCCGCGCTGTTCCACCTCGACGAGGTGATGTTCGTACCGACCGGGCAGCCGTGGCAGAAGACCCACAAGGCGGTCTCCCCCGCCGAGGACCGCTATCTGATGACGGTCATCGCCACGGCGTCGAACCCTCAGTTCTCGGTCAGCCGGATCGACATAGACCGGCCCGGGCCGACGTACACCATCGACACCCTGCGGGATCTGCGCTCCCTCAACGCGGACGCGGATCTGTTCTTCATCACCGGGGCCGACGCGCTCTCCCAGATCCTCGGCTGGCGGGACGCGACGGAGCTGTTCTCGCTGGCCCACTTCATCGGTGTGACCCGGCCGGGCCACGATCTGACGGACGACGGGCTGCCCGAGGGGAAGGTCTCCCTCGTGGAGGTACCGGCCCTGGCGATCTCCTCGACCGGCTGCCGGGGACGGGTCGCCAACGGCGAACCGGTCTGGTACCTCGTGCCCGACGGTGTGGTCCGCTACATCGACAAGCGGCAGTTGTACCGCGGCGAGTGAGCCGCGGAGAGGGGCACCGGTGAACGACCAGCAGAACCCGTACGACCCGTACCACCCGCAGCCGGAGATCATCGGCTACGACGAGTACGGGCAGCCGGTCTATCAGCAGCCCCAGCCGTACGACTCCTACGGCCTCCAGCCGCAGGTCCCCGGGCAGGGCTACGGCCACGACCCGTACGCCCGGCCCCAGGCGCCCGCCCCCGGGTACGGACAGCCGCAGGATTACGGACAGCAGCCCGAGGCGCCCGCGCCGGCGTACGGGCAGCCCCAGCCGTACGACCCGTACGGCCAGTTCCCCCAGCAGTCCCCGGTCCAGCAGCCCCCGGTCCAGGAGGGCCCGGCCCAGGGACAGGCGTACGGCTACGGCCAGGACCAGGGGTACGGCCGGGAGCCGGCGGCGGCGCCCGCCCCCGAACAGCCCGCCGCCCCCGAACAGCCCGCCCCGCGGCAGGCTCCCGAACAGCCCGGCGAGCCCGGGCCGCGGGTGCCCGGAGAGCGCGGCCCCGGCGCCGAACGCGACTACCGCACCGAGCAGTTCTCCTTCATCGAGGAGCCGGACGCCGACTCCGAGGACGTCATCGACTGGCTCAACTTCACCGAGAGCCGCTCCGAGCGCCGCGAGGAGGCCAAGCGCCGGGGGCGCAACCGGGGCGTCGCGCTCATCGTCGCCCTGGTGCTCGCCGTCGCCGGCGGTGTCGGCTACCTCTGGTACGCGGGCGCGCTGCCCGGCGGCTCGGGATCGGACGAGGGCGGCGGGAGCGCCGGCGGCCCGCAGAAGCGGGACGTGATCGTGCTGCATCTGCACAACACCAAGAAGAAGGGCACGTCGACGGCGCTCCTCGTCGACAATGTCACCACCCGTCAGGGCACCACCGTCCTCGTGCCCAACACCCTCTCCGTCGCCACCGACGACGGCACCGCGACCACGCTGGGCGAATCCGTGGACGACGACGGCTCGGAGGGCACCCGCGAGGCCATCGGCACCCTCCTCGGCGCGAAGATCACCGGCACCTGGCGGCTGGACACCCCGTTCCTGGAGAACCTGGTCGATCTGGTCGGCACCATCGACCTGACCACCGACACCATGGTCCCCAGTGCCAAGGACGGCGAAGCCCCGCTGGTCAAAAAGGGCGAGAACCAGACACTGAACGGCCGTGCGGCCGTCGCCTACGCCACCCACCGCGGCTCGGGCGAGCCCGAGGCCAAGCAGCTCCAGCGCTTCGGCCAGGTCATGCAGGCCGTCCTCAAGAAGATCCCGAGCGACGCCAAGTCCGCCACGGTCACCGTGGAGACCCTCGCCCAGATCCTCGACCCCTCGCTCACCGAGAGTGACCTCGGAGCCTCGCTGGCCAAGCTCTCGGAGCGGGCCAAGGGCGGCGACTACCGGACCGCGCTGCTCCCGGTCCAGCAGGACGGCACCCTCACCCAGGAGGCGGCCGGCACCGTCGTCAAGGACATCCTGGGCGGCTCGGTCGGCGGCCCCGAGAAGGGCGACGCCGTCCGGGTGGGCATCCGGAACGCCACCGGCACCGACAAGGCCACCGAGACGGCCAGGGTCTCCCTGGTCAACGGCGGCTACGCGGTCGTCGACAGCGGCAAGGGCGACACCGCGACCACCTCGAAGGTGACCTACGGTGACGACGCGCGCAAGGAGGAGGCCGCCGAGGTCGCCAAGACCCTGGGGCTCCCCGCGAGCGCCGTCCAGAAGGGCGACCAGGCCCCCAACGCCGATGTGGGCGTGGTGCTCGGCCAGGACTTCGGTACGGACTGACCGACCGGTCCAGCGGGTCTGACCTGCATGGACAGCGATGTGATGATCGAGGACGGAGAATCGGCGCGAGGGCTGTCGGCGGTACGTGAGACCCTGGTGGGGTCAATACGACCGCCGACGAAAGCCTGCTAGTGACCGCTACGGACCGCGCCATCGAGCTTGTCAGCACCGCCGCCCAGGCGGCCGCCGACCGGCTCGCCCACGACATCATCGCGTACGACGTCAGCGATGTGCTGTCGATCACCGATGCCTTCCTGCTCGCCTCCGCTCCCAACGACCGCCAGGTCAAGTCGATCGTCGACGAGATCGAGGAGCGGCTGAACAAGGAGCTGGGCGCCAAGCCGGTCCGCCGCGAAGGCGACCGCGACGCCCGCTGGATTCTCCTGGACTACGTCGACATCGTCGTCCATGTCCAGCACAGCGAGGAGCGCGTCTTCTACGCCCTGGAGCGGCTGTGGAAGGACTGCCCCGAGCTGCCGCTGCCCGAGGACGCCGTGAAGACCCGCGGCAAGGGCCAGGAGCACGCGGAGCTCCACGGCAAGGCGGACGGTGAGTTGAGCTGAACGAGGACGCCTACAAGAAGACCGGCCGCCGGATCGTCCTGTGGCGGCACGGTCAGACCGCGTGGAACCTGGAGCGCCGCTTCCAGGGCACCACGGACATCGAGCTGACCGGGACCGGGGTCGCCCAGGCCCGCCGGGCCGCCCGGCTGCTGGCCTCCCTGAAGCCGGACGCGATCATCGCCTCCGACCTCAAGCGGGCCGCCGCCACCGCCGAGGAGCTGTCCGCGCTGACGGGGCTGCCCGTCCAGTACGACGAGGCGCTCCGCGAGACCTGGGCCGGCGTCTGGCAGGGCCTGACCCACCAGGAGATCATCGAGCGGTACACCGAGCAGTACACCGCCTGGAAGCGCGGCGAGCCCGTGCGCCGGGGCGGCGGCGAGCTGGAGACCGAGGTCGCCGACCGGGCCGCTCCCGTGGTGCTCCGCCACGCCGAGAAGCTCCCCGAGAACGGCACGCTCGTGGTGGCCAGCCACGGCGGCACGATCCGCACCACGATCGGCCGGCTCCTCGGGCTGGACTCCCGGCACTGGGAGAGCCTGGGCGGGCTCTCCAACACCTGCTGGTCGGTGCTGGGCGAGGGCGCGCGCGGCTGGCGCCTCCTGGAGCACAACGCCGGCACCCTCCCGGAACCGGTCCTCGGCGACGACGACTGACACCGGCCGCCCGCCGGTCCGGCCCGTCCCGCCGCCGGCTCCGCCGGACGGGGACGGCCCGACCCTCGGCCCCGTACCCCCGGATTTCGCTTTCCGGCAGGTCGCAGGCTAAAGTTCTTCTTGTTCGCAGCGCCGAGCGCGAAGAACACAAGGGGCTATAGCTCAGTTGGTAGAGCGCCTGCATGGCATGCAGGAGGTCAGGAGTTCAATTCTCCTTAGCTCCACAGAACACACCTCACGTATCCCGTCCTCAGCAGAGGGCGGGATTACGCGTTTCGCACCACTTCACGTCGACGCCGCTGACCCCGTTGCGCGACCATGGCAGAATCGGACGGCCGGACCGGACCGCCGGCCAGGACGGGAGGGAGAGCGATGTCCGTTCTCCTCGGCTGCCCGTCCTGCGGATCGGCGCATGTCGCCCAGGTCCTCGGCGACAACGGCGGAGTTTCTTACGTGTGTACGTCCTGCGGTCACAGCTGGAGCTGAGTGATGGGGGCACACAGGCGTAAATGCGACTGGTGCGGCAGTGGTACGCCCATCGTCAGGGACATGGACCCGGTCAATCCCGAGTATCAGTACTGGTGCGAGGAGTGCGCACGGGCGCTGATCATAAAAGGCGACCCGATCGAGACCTATCGGGAGCTGGAAGGCGAGCCGATCTACGGCCGGCTGCTGGACGAGCACTGCACCCTGAAACGTTTCTACTCCTTCGCCACCGCGTGAGCGGGCGGCCCGGGGGGTGCCGCGCGGCGGCGGGGGAGGGCCCCCGGCCCCGCCGGCCGGGGCCCGGGGGAATGGATTTGGTGAAGGGCGAGGGAGGGCGTTAATGTTGTCCACGTCGCCGCCCGCGGAGAGAGCTTCCGGGGAGACGGCATCTCGCAAGGGGCTATAGCTCAGTTGGTAGAGCGCCTGCATGGCATGCAGGAGGTCAGGAGTTCAATTCTCCTTAGCTCCACAGGTGAAGAGGCGGTGATCCACCCGATCGGGTGGATCACCG
>NZ_JBEOYB010000065.1:0-47807 GCF_040296845.1 Streptomyces sp. NPDC001985 | reverse complement strand
CGCCGCGGCGTGGCGCGCCCCCCGCCCCCCCCCCCCGGGGCCCGCGGGGGGGGGGGGGGGGGGGGGGGGGCCCCCCCCCCCCCCGCCCGTGGTGTTCGCCCGTGGTGTCCACCCGCCCGCCGGACCGTTCCCGTGAGCCTTCTCTCCCTTGGTGCAAATGGCTTCAAATCCGATGAACCGGGTGGACGGCATGGGGCCGGTGCCCGGCTGACGTGTATGTTCCGGGCCGAGGAGCCTTGGAAGGGACCCATCCGGTGAAGAAGAAGCTTGCGGTCGCACTCTCCGGCGGTGCGGTACTGGTGCTCGCGCTGTCGGGATGCAGCGGCGACGAGGACACATTCACGGTCGACGACTGGGCCAAGAAGTACTGCGACGCCGCCAAGCCGCAGATCAAGAAGGAGGCGGACGCGGAGCAGCTCATCCGCGCGACCGCCTCGGACGGCAAGCCCGGGGACATCCAGACCGCCGACTCCAAGGCATTCCAGGACCTCTCGGACGTCTACAAGGGCTACGCGGCCGCCTTCAGATCGGCCGGCACCACTCCGGCCGAGGGCGGCGAGCAGCTCGTGAAGAACGCCGCCGCCGAGTACGACGCCAACGCCGCCTCGTACCTCGACCTGAAGAAGCAGGTCGACGAGTTGGACGTGGACGACCAGCAGAAGTTCGCGGACGGGCTCCAGCCCGTCGCCGACGGACTCGCGAAGATCGAGCAGAACAAGAACGCGCGGGAGAAGCTCCTGGCGAGCGAGACCGGCAAGGCGATGCTCAAGCAGCCGGGCTGCAAGCCCGTCGCCCAGGGCGCCGCAGCCGCCGACGCGCCCTCCTGAGCCGCCACCCGGTGCCACGGCGCGGCGGACGCCCGTGGCGGCGGACGGATTGTCAGTGGCGGCGGGGAGAATGGTCCGTGTGAGTACGACCAGCACGGCCCCCGGCCTCCCCTCGCCCACCCACGCCCCCCGGCTGCGTGAGGCGCTGCTCGCCGGCGCCTTCACCGCCGACGGGCTGCTCGACCTGCTCGGCGCCTCCGCGTACGCGGCGCTCGCCCGCAGCGAGACCGTCCCCGCCCTGCGCGCCACCCGGGGCGACACCGTCCTCGACACCCTCGTCCGGCTCTTCCTGCTCCAGCGCCCCGTGGCGGCCGAGCGGGCCCGCGCCGCCCTGCCGCTCCAGGAGTGCCTGGACGACGGCTGGATCGTGCGGGACGGCGCCGGGGTCCGCGCCACCGTGGACATACGGCCGTACGGAGGACCCGGGGGCGAGGACTGGTTCATCGTCTCCGACCTCGGCTGCGCGGTCGGCGGCGCGGGCGGGGCCGACGGCCAGGACGAGCGGGTCGTGCTCGGTGTCGGCGGCGCGTCCACCACGCTCGCCGGCATCACCGTGCGCACGCCGGTGGCCTCCGCGCTCGACCTCGGCACCGGCTCCGGTCTCCAGGCGCTCCACGCCTCCCGGCACGCCACCCGGGTCACCGCGACCGACCTCAACCCGCGCGCGCTCCACTTCACCCGTCTCACCCTCGCGCTCTCCGGCGCCCCCGAGGCCGAGCTGAGCGAGGGCTCGCTCTTCGAGCCGGTCGGATCGCGCCGCTTCGACCTGATCGTCTCCAACCCGCCGTTCGTGATCTCCCCGGGCCCCCGGCTGACCTACCGGGACGGCGGGATGGCCGGCGACGACCTCTGCCGCACACTCGTCTCCCAGGCCGGCGCCCGGCTGAACGACGGGGGCCACGCCCACTTCCTCGCCAACTGGCAGCACGTCGAGGGCGAGGAGTGGCAGGAGCGGCTGCGCTCCTGGGTGCCGCCCGGCTGCGACGCCTGGATCGTCCAGCGCGAGGTCCAGGACATCACGCAGTACGCGGAGCTGTGGCTGCGCGACAGCGGCGACCACCACGGCGACCCCGAGCGGTACCGGCGGCGGTACGAGGAGTGGCTCGACGCCTTCGAGGCGAGCGGCACCAGGGCCGTCGGCTTCGGCTGGATCACCCTGCGCAGAACGGCGGCGGAGCGTCCCTCGATCGTCGTCGAGGAGTGGCCGCACCCCGTGGAGCAGCCGCTCGGCGCCGCGGTGCTCGCCCACTTCGCCCGCCAGGACTATCTCCGCACCCACGACGACGCGGCGCTCCTCGCCGACCACTTCACCCTCGCCCCCGAGGTGGTGCAGGAGCAGGTCGGCCTGCCGGGCGAGGAGCACCCCGAGCATGTGGTGCTCCGGCAGAACCGGGGCATGCGCCGGGCCACGGAGGTCGACACCGTGGGCGCCGGCTTCGCCGGGGCGTGCGACGGCACGCTGAGCGCCGGGCGCATTCTCGACGCCATCGCCCAGTTGATCGAGGAGGACCCGGTGCTGCTGCGGGACCGCACCCCGCGGGCGCTCCGGCTGCTGGTGGAGGAGGGGTTCCTGGAACCGGTCCGCACTCCCTAGCCCCCGGCCTCCGGGGCGGGATTCCCGCCGCTTCACGGGGGCAGATCGGCCAATGTTCGGTTTGCGGCCGGTGCGCCCCGCCCCCGCCCGGGTGAACCCACGCGTCGTTCACCCCGATGTCGCGCCCCCGACGCCCAGAGGTGCCAGCCTCGGCCCCGGGGTCGGTCCCCAACCATCCGGGCGTGGGAATCAGGACGGGGTACGGGCATGGAGAGTGGTCCAGCGATCTTCGCGGGAGCGGCGTTCACGCTGTTCGGGGCCGGGCTGCTGCTGTGGACGGCGGTACGGGTCGCCCAGCGCGCGCCCGTGGCCCACGGGGTGGCGGCGGGCCGCGCCGCCGCCTTCACCGGCGGCGCCGGCGTGGTGGCTCTCGCCCTCGGGGTGTGGTGCTTCGGACGGCTCTGAGAAGCGCCGGAGGAAGCGCCCCGCACACTGTCGTGCCGGTCCGGGCGGCAGGAATGCCCGGAGTCGGGTTACCGTTCGAGTGGCCGTTGCGGGCTTTTGCCGTTTGACACAGGGGCGGGTTGTACCGTCACACTCCGCAGCGGCAGGAGCACCACGCACCAGCACCACGCAGCAGCACCGCAGCGCCACAGCAGCGCGCCACCCAGCGCAGACCGCTGTGTCCGCCCACCGAGCGCCGACCCGGAGAGAAGAGCGAAGTTGTCCCCGACCAGCGAGACCGCACAGGGCGGCCGACGCCTCGTGATCGTCGAGTCGCCCGCCAAGGCGAAGACGATCAAGGGTTACCTCGGCCCCGGCTATGTCGTCGAGGCGAGCGTCGGGCACATCCGCGACCTCCCGAACGGCGCGGCCGAAGTTCCCGAGAAGTACACCGGTGAGGTCCGCCGCCTCGGTGTCGACGTCGACCACGACTTCCAGCCGGTCTATGTCGTCAACGCCGACAAGAAGGCTCAGGTCCGGAAGCTCAAGGAGCAGCTCGCCGAATCCGACGAGCTCTACCTCGCCACCGATGAGGACCGCGAGGGCGAGGCCATCGCCTGGCACCTCCTCGAAGTCCTCAAGCCCAAGGTCCCCGTCCACCGGATGGTCTTCCACGAGATCACCAAGGACGCGATCCGCGATGCCGTCGCCAACCCGCGCGAGCTGAACCAGCGCATGGTCGACGCCCAGGAGACCCGCCGCATCCTCGACCGCCTCTACGGCTACGAGGTCTCGCCGGTCCTGTGGAAGAAGGTCATGCCCCGGCTCTCGGCCGGCCGGGTCCAGTCCGTCGCCACCCGTCTGGTCGTCGAGCGGGAGCGGGAGCGCCGGGCGTTCTCCTCCGCCGAGTACTGGGATCTGACCGGCACCTTCTCCACCGGCCGCGCCGGGGACGCCTCCGACCCCTCCTCGCTGCTCGCCCGGCTGAACACCGTCGACGGACAGCGTGTCGCCCAGGGCCGCGACTTCGGCTCCGACGGCCTGCTCAAGCCCGGCCAGACCCGGGTGCTCCACCTGGACGAGGCCGCCGCCCGCGCCCTGGCCGCCGCGCTGGAGAACGTCTCGTTCGCGGTGCGCTCGGTCGAGTCGAAGCCGTACCGCCGCTCCCCGTACGCCCCGTTCCGTACGACGACGCTCCAGCAGGAGGCCTCCCGCAAGCTGGGCTTCGGGGCCAAGGCGACCATGCAGGTGGCGCAGAAGCTGTACGAGAACGGCTTCATCACCTATATGCGTACGGACTCCACCACGCTCTCGGAGACCGCCGTCGCGGCGGCCCGTGCGCAGGTCACCCAGTTGTACGGGGCGAACTACCTGCCCGAGAAGCCGCGGGTGTACGCCGGGAAGGTCAAGAACGCGCAGGAGGCGCACGAGGCGATCCGGCCCTCGGGCGACCGTTTCCGCACCCCCGCCGAGACCGGTCTCAGCGGTGACCAGTTCAAGCTCTACGAGCTGATCTGGAAGCGGACCGTCGCCTCCCAGATGAAGGACGCCACCGGGAACTCGGTCACCGTCCGCATCGGCGGCACGGCCGCCGACGGCCGGGACGTGGAGTTCACCGCCTCCGGCAAGACCATCACCTTCCACGGCTTCATGAAGGCGTACGTCGAGGGCGCCGACGACCCCAACGCCGAGCTGGACGACCGCGAGCGCAGGCTCCCGCAGGTCGCCGAGGGGGACGCGCTCGCCGCCGAGGAGATCTCGGTCGACGGCCACGCCACCAAGCCGCCCGCCCGCTACACCGAGGCGTCCCTGGTCAAGGAGCTGGAGGAGCGCGAGATCGGCCGCCCCTCCACGTACGCCTCGATCATCGGCACCATCCTCGACCGCGGGTACGTCTTCAAGAAGGGGACGGCGCTCGTGCCGTCGTTCCTGAGCTTCGCCGTGGTCAATCTGCTGGAGAAGCACTTCGGCCGGCTGGTGGACTACGACTTCACCGCCAAGATGGAGGACGACCTCGACTGCATCGCCCGGGGCGAGGCCCAGGCGGTGCCGTGGCTGCGGCGCTTCTACTTCGGCGAGGGCGAGGACCGGGGGGCCGCCTCCGGCGCGGGCAATGGCGACGGCGACCACCTCGGCGGTCTGAAGGCGCTGGTCACCGACCTCGGGGCCATCGACGCCCGGGAGATCTCCAGCTTCCCCGTCGGCGACGGGATCGTGCTGCGCGTCGGCCGGTACGGCCCGTACATCGAGCGCGGCGAGAAGGACACCGAGGGCCACCAGCGCGCCGATGTGCCGGAGGACCTGGCGCCCGACGAGCTGACCGTGGCGTACGCGGAGGAGCTGCTGGCCAAGCCGAGCGGCGACTTCGCGCTGGGCACCGACCCGGTCTCCGGGAACGAGATCGTGGCGAAGGACGGCCGGTACGGCCCCTATGTCACCGAGATCCTCCCCGAGGGCACCCCGAAGACGGGGAAGAACGCGGTCAAGCCGCGGACGGCCTCCCTCTTCAAGTCGATGACCCTGGACACGGTCACCCTGGACGACGCGCTGAAGCTGATGTCCCTGCCGAGGGTCGTCGGCGCCGACGCCGAGGGTGTGGAGATCACCGCGCAGAACGGCCGGTACGGCCCGTATCTGAAGAAGGGCACGGACTCGCGCTCGCTGGAGAGCGAGGACCAGCTCTTCACCATCACGCTGGAGCAGGCGCTCGCGATCTACGCCCAGCCCAAGCAGCGCGGCCGGGCCGCCGCCAAGCCGCCGCTGAAGGAGCTGGGCACCGATCCGGTGAGCGACCGTCCCGTGGTCGTCAAGGACGGCCGCTTCGGTCCGTATGTCACCGACGGCGAGACCAACGCGACCCTGCGGACCGGCGACAGCGTGGAGGAGATCACTCCGGAGCGCGGCTATGAGCTGCTCGCGGAGAAGCGGGCGAAGGGCCCCGCCAAGAAGACGGCGAAGAAGGCTCCCGCGAAGAAGGCCCCGGCGAAGAAGGCGACGGCGGCGAAGAAGACCGCCGCGAAGAAGACGACCGCCTCGGCGGCGAAGAAGACGGCCGCGAAGAAGGCTCCGGCGAAGAAGACGGCGTCCTCGGCGAAGGCGTCCGAGGCGTAGGGCCCCGGGCCCCGGGGGCCCGAGGCCCTCGGGGGCTCCGCACCCCCGGGCCCCCGGAGCGTGCGCCCGGACCGGGCGCGCGCCGGGTCAGGGCCTGGGCCTGGGCCTGGGCCTCAAGGGTGGGTGTCCGGTCCGGGGGCTGTGGCCTGCGGGCTCGGCCGCTCGCGCGGGTGCGACGCGGGGCGCTGGGGTTCGCGTGTCGGGTGTCCCGGAGGTCCGGGCCCGGTGGTCTGCGGGGCCGGGGTGGGTGTTCTGTTCGGTGTGGACGGTGGTGGTCTCCCGGGTCCGGACCCGGCGTGCTCTGTGGGTCCCGGTCGTGGTGGTCGGTCCGCCGGGTCCGGTCCGTTCGTCCGGGTGCGACGCCGGGCGCTGCGGTTCGCGCGTCGGACAGCCCGGTCCGGGGCTCGGGGCCGCCGGGGCGGTACCGGCGTCCCGCTGCCCGCCCAGGCACGTCCTTCCGGGCAGAATGCCGGGAATCCGCCGAAAACCCGAAACTCCGCGAACCTCCCGACCCGCAGACCCCCCTCACCCGCCGTCCGGCACCCCGCACACCGCGTCGCGACCCCCGCCGGCGCCCCGCCCCGCCCCCCGATCTCGAACGTCCGTATGTTCGGGCGGGCCCCGCAGGCAGCGGTGTGCTCCGGATAGGCTGGGCGGATGACGCGATCCGAGCAGCCAGCCGAGCCGCAGGCGGCCGTGAGCCCCGTCTCCGAGACCGCACACGGCCCCGACGCCCCCGATGTCCCCGACGCACTCGCCGCGGACTCCCGTGAGCGGGCGCTGCGCGCGCTGCTGCGCCTCCCCTCGCTCAGAAGGCTCTGGAACGCCCAGGCCGTCGGCGGTGTCGGCGACGCCGTCGCCGTCCTCGTCCTGCTGCTGCTGACCCTTCAGGCCGCCGTCTCGGAGGGCACCTTCGGCGCCGGCTACCGCGGCGCCGCCTTCTCGGTGGCCGCCGTCCTCGGCGCACGCGTCCTCGCCACGGTCCTCTTCGGAGCCGTACTCCTCGGTCCGCTCACCACCCTCACCTCAGCCAAGGGCCCGTTCGACCGCCGCTGGACCATGATCGGCGCGGACGGTCTGCGGCTGGCGCTGCTCGTCGTCGCCCCCCTGTGGCTGGAGTGGACCCCCGGCGCGGCCCCCCTGATCCTGCTGGCGACCGTCTTCGCCACCGGCGCCGCCGAGCGGTTCTGGACGGTCGCCCGCGAGGGCGCCGCCCCCGCGCTGCTGCCCGCCCCGCCGCTGGAGGGCGCGGCGGTGCGCCCGCTGCCGGACCATCTGGACGCCCTGCGCCGGCTCTGGCTGCGCACCGCGTTCGCCGCCGTCCCCGCCGGTGCCGCCGCCCTGCTCGTCGCCACGCTCATCGGCAATCTCCTCGGCGCCGGCATCGAGTGGTTCTCCCTGCACCAGGCGGCCCTCGGCTCCTATGTCGCGGCCGGCCTCTTCGCGGCCTCCGTCTCGGTGCTCGCCTTCATCCAGCTGCCCGGCTCGCCGACCCCCCGGCCCCGCTCGCCGCTGGAGGGGCTGCGCCGCCCGTCCGCCCCGAGCGGCTCCGCCGACAAGGGCCGCACCGGCGCCCTGCCGCTGTTCCTGCTGGCCTGCGCGGCCGTCGCGGGCGCCGTCGCGGCGGCCGTCGCCGTCTCCGTACTGCACGCCGGGGACCTCGGCGGCGGACCCGTCACCTTCGCGCTGCTGGTCCTCGCCCTGACCGGCGGTACGGCGCTCGGCATCCGCGCCGCCGAATCCGTCCTGCCCACCCTGTCGCGCCGCCGGCTGCTGGCCCTCGCGGTCGCCGTCACCGGTGTCGCGCTGCTGGCCATGGGACTGGTCCCGGACACCGCGACCGTCCTCTTCATCGCCCTGCTCGCCGGAGTGTCGGCGGGTGTCGCCGCCGGCATCGGGCACGCCCTCGTCGACCAGGAGTCCGAGGCCCCCCGGCGGGCCCGGATGACCGATCACCTCCAGGCGGTCGTCCGCGTCGCCATCGCGCTCGGCGCGCTCGCCGCCCCGCTGCTGGCCGCGGCGATCGGCCCGCACCGCCTCACCGCCGGGGACCTCGTCTTCACCCATGGCGGCGCTGCCTTCGCGCTGATGCTGGCGGGCGCGCTGCTGCTGCCGGTCGCCGCGATCGTCCTCGCCAGGACCGACGACCGCGCGGGCGTCCCCCTGCGCCGCGATCTGGGCGACGCGCTGCGCCGGGGCGCGGACCCGTCCCAGACCACCGCCCCCACCGGGTTCTTCATCGCCCTGGAGGGCGGCGACGGAGCGGGGAAGTCCACCCAGGTCGACGCGCTCGCCGAGTGGATTCGCAACAAGGGCCACGAGGTCGTCGTCACCCGCGAGCCGGGCGCCACCCCGGTCGGGAAGCGGCTGCGGTCGATCCTGCTCGATGTGTCGTCGGCCGGGCTCTCCAACCGCGCCGAGGCGCTGCTGTACGCGGCGGACCGCGCCGAGCACGTCGGCTCGGTGGTCCGGCCCGCGCTGGAGCGCGGCGCCGTGGTGATCACCGACCGGTACATCGACTCCTCGGTCGCCTACCAGGGCGCCGGACGGGATCTGTCGCCGACGGAGATCGCCCGGATCTCGCGCTGGGCCACGGACGGCCTCGTACCGCATCTGACCGTCCTGCTCGATGTCTCCCCGGAGACCGCGCGGGAGCGCTTCACGGAGGCGCCCGACCGGCTGGAGTCGGAGCCCGCTGAGTTCCACCAGCGGGTGCGCTCGGGCTTTCTGACGCTGGCGGCGAGCGACCCGGCGCGCTATCTGGTGGTGGACGCCGGGCAGGAGCCGGAGGCCGTCACCACGGTGGTGCGCCACCGTCTCGACCGGATACTGCCGCTCTCGGCGGCCGAGGTGGAGGCGCGGGCGGAGGCCCGCCGCAAGGCGGAGGAGGAGATCCGGCGCAAGGCCGAGGAGGAGGCCGCGCGCAAGGCGGAGGAGGAGCGCCTGGAGCGCGAGCGCCAGGAGCAGCTGGCCAAGCTCCGCGCCGAGGAGGAGGCCCGCCGCAAGGCCGAGGAGGAGGCCGCGCGGCAGCGCGAGGCCGAACGGCTGGCGGAGGAGGCCCGGCAGCGCGCCGAGGAGGCCCGCAGGCTCGCCGACGAGGAGCGCCGCAAGCGCGAGGCGGAGGAGAAGGCGCGCCGCGACGAGCAGGAGCGGCTGCGCAGGCTGGCCGAGGAACAGGCCAGGCTCCGGGCGGAGGCGGAGGAGCGCCGTCTGGAGAAGCAGCGCAAGGCGGAGGAGGCCCTGCTGCGGGCCGAGGAGGCGCGCCGCGCGGCGGCCGAGGAGGAGGCCAGGCGCGCCGCCGAGCGGGCGGCGGCCGAGGCGGCCGAGGTCTCGTCCCATGAGGTGACCGTGCCGACCCCGGTGGTCCGCCCGGGGGACCACTCGCCCAACGAGGTGACGGTCCCCACGCCGGTGGTCCGCCCGGACGACGACACCCAGCAGGTGCCGAGGGTGGTTCCGGAGCGGGACCACCGGACCTCCTCGCCGTCGGAGGAGACGGCGGTTCTGCCGCCGGTGCGCGATCCGCGTGAGACGAGTGAGCGGCGTGAGTCGCATGAGTCGCGTGCGCCGCGTGAGCCCCGCGCTCCGCGTGACGGGCGTGATACCCGGGGCGGCCGGGACAACCGCGACGACAACCGCGGCGACCGCGACAACCGCGGCGACCGCGACGCGCGGGCTTCGGACGAGACGGCCGTACTGCCGCAGTTCCGCGACCCGCGCGCGGCCGACGAGACGGCCGTACTGCCCCCCGTACGGGACGACCGTCCGGCGGACCGGGTGCCTCCGGGCTTCTTCCGCGACGAGCGGGACACCGGCCAGGACGACCGCGGCGGCCACGGCGCCGGTCACGGAGGCCGCGGCGACCGTGCCGGGCGCGGCGGACCCGACGGATCGGACGCCCGTACGCGGGAGCTTCCGCAGATCGACCCGGACACGGGCCGCCCGAAGCGGCGCTCGGACTGGGCGGAGGAGACCCCGCTCGACGACCTCCCGACCCTCGCCGACGAGCTGCTGGGCCGCCGCGACGACGAGAAGGGCGGCCGGGGCCGGCGCTGACCCCGTGGACCGGGTGGACCGGGTGGACCGGGTGGACCGGGTGGACCGGGTGGACGGGCCAGGGCGCCCCGCGCGGCGGTCCCGCCGGCGCCCCGCGCGGCGGCGGACGCCCGTCGCTGGGGCGCCGGTGCTCCACTGTCAGACCCCTGCCCCACAATGGGAGACCACGGACAGGGGCGGTATGAGCGGCAGCACGCAAGGCAGGGGTGACGGCGGATGACCGTGTGGGACGACCTCGTGGGTCAGGAGCGGGTGCAGACGCAGCTCAGCGCCGCCGCGCGGGATGCCGATGCCCTCGTCACCGCCGTGGCGGACGGCGAGCAGTCGCCCGACGCCTCCAAGATGACGCACGCCTGGCTGTTCACCGGCCCCCCCGGCTCCGGCCGGGCCACCGCCGCCCGCGCGTTCGCCGCCGCCCTCCAGTGCGTCAGCCCCGACCGGGCGCTCGGCGGCATCCCCGGCTGCGGATTCTGCGACGGCTGCCACACCGCCCTCATCGGCACCCACGCCGATGTCCAGATCATCCGCACCGACCTGCTCTCCATCGGTGTCAAGGAGACCCGCGACCTGGTCCGCCGCGCCCAGCTCTCCCCGGCGGTCGGCCGCTGGCAGGTGATCATCATGGAGGACGCCGACCGGCTCACCGAGGGCGCGGGCAATGTCCTGCTGAAGGCGGTCGAGGAGCCCGCGCCGCGCACGGTCTGGCTGCTCTGCGCGCCCTCGCTGGAGGATGTGCTGCCGACGATCCGCTCCCGCTGCCGCCATCTGACCCTGCGCACGCCCCCGGTCGCTGCGGTCGCCGATGTGCTGATCCGGCGGGACGGCATCGAGCCCGAGGCCGCCGCCGCCGCCGCGCGGGCGACCCAGGGGCACATCGACCGGGCGCGCCGGCTCGCCACCGACGAGCGGGCCCGGGCCCGCCGGGCCACCGTGCTCAAGCTGCCGCTGCGGATCGACGACATCGGCGGCTGCCTCAAGGCCGCCCAGGAGCTGATCGACGCCGCCGCCGAGGACTCCCGGCAGGCCGCCGAGGAGACCGACGTCAAGGAGACCGAGGAGCTGAAGGCGGCGCTCGGCGCGTCGCAGGGCGGCCGGATGCCGCGCGGCACAGCCGGGGCGATGAAGGAGCTGGAGGACCGGCAGAAGCGCCGCAAGACCCGTACCCAGCGCGACAGTCTCGATCTCGCGCTCAGCGATCTGACCGGTTTCTACCGCGATGTCCTGGCGATCCAGCTCGGCTCCGGGATCGCCATCGCCAACGAGGACGTACGGGACGCCCTCGACCGGATCGCCCGCTCCTCGACGCCGGAGCTCACCCTGCGCCGGATAGAGGCCGTGGTGGCCTGCCGGGAGGTGCTGGAGGCGAATGTGGCTCCGCTCCTCGCGGTGGAGGCGATGACGGTCGCCCTGCGGGCGGGCTGACCCTCCGTCCTCCCGGGGCCGTCAGGGTCAACACTCCGGTTCACCCATCCGTGCAAGGAGGGGCATTCTCCGCGCATCGTCCCCTACTCTCCGGGAATGGACCCAAGGCGTACGTTCCGCAGTTCCGTCCTCGCGGTGGCCGCAGCAGCCCTGCTGGCCTCCGGCTGTACGGGAGGGAGCTCATCGTCCAGAGCCTCGGCGTCCACCTCCGGCGGCGCCGGGTCCGGCACCGCGCCCGCCGCCGAACCGAGCGCGGCCCTGCGGCCGTACTACCGGCAGAAGCTGGAGTGGCGCGAGTGCGGCGCCTCCGACTTCCAGTGCGCCTCGCTGAAGGTCCCGCTCGACTACGGGGACCCCGGTGGCGAATCGATCAAGCTGGCCGTCGCCCGCAAGAGGGCGACCGGCCCCGGGAAGCGGCTCGGTTCGCTCCAGGTCAACCCGGGCGGCCCGGGCGGCTCGGCCGTCGGCTACCTCCAGATGTACGCGGGCATCGGCTACCCCGCCCCGGTCCGCGCCCGCTACGACATGGTCGCCGTCGACCCGCGCGGGGTGGCCCGCAGCGAGCCGGTGGAGTGTCTCAGCGGGAAGGAGATGGACGCGTACACCCAGACCGACCAGACCCCCGACGACGCCGCCGAGACCGGCCGTCTCACCGCCTCGTTCAAGGGCTTCGCCCAGGGCTGCGAGAAGCGCTCCGGCACCGTCCTGCCGCATGTCTCCACGGTGGAGGCGGCCCGGGACATGGATGTGCTGCGCGAGGTGCTGGGGGACCGGAAGCTGGCCTATGTGGGGGCCTCGTACGGCACCTTCCTCGGCGCGACCTACGCCGAGCTGTTCCCCGGCCGCACCGGCCGGCTGGTCCTCGACGGCGCGCTGGACCCCTCCCTCCCCGCCCGCCAGGTCAACCGCGACCAGACGGCCGGCTTCGAGACCGCCTTCCAGTCCTTCGCGGCCGACTGCGTGGAGCAGCCCGAGTGCCCGCTCGGCACCGTCTCGGCGCGGGACGCCTCCACCCGGCTCAAGGACTTCTTCGCCGAACTGGACGCCCGGCCCGTCCCCACGGGGGAGAGCAGGGAGCTGGGCGAGGCGCTGGCGACGACGGGCGTTCTGACCGCGATGTACGACGAGGGCGCGTGGCCGCAGCTCCGCGAGGCCCTGACCAGCGCGATGAAGGGCGACGGCGCGCCCCTGCTGTCGCTGGCGGACAGCTACTACGAGCGGGACGGCGACGGCTCCTACTCCAATCTGATGTACGCGAACGCGGCCGTGAACTGCCTGGACCTGCCGCCCGCCTTCACCGGTCCGAAGGATGTGGAGGCCGCGGTCCGCACGTTCGAGAGGGCCTCCCCGGTCTTCGGCCGCGGCTTCGCGTGGGCGGCGCTGAACTGCGCGTACTGGCCGGTGCCCGCCACCGGGAAGCCGCACCGCATCGAGGCGGAGGGCGCGGCCCCGATCCTGGTCGTGGGCACGACCCGCGACCCCGCGACCCCGTACACCTGGGCGCGCGGGCTGGCCGGACAGCTCTCCTCGGGGACGCTGCTGACCTACGACGGCGACGGCCACACGGCGTACGGCAGGGGGAGCGACTGCGTCGACACGGCGATCAACGCCTACCTCCTGGAGGGCACGGTCCCGGCCGACGGGAAGCGCTGCCGCTGAGCCTCAGTGCCCCGCGGTGGCGTGCAGACCGCGCGGTACGAGCCACACCACCAGCAGGGTGACGGCGCCGACGATCCCGACCGACACGAAGGCGGTGGTGGTCAGCGCGCTGTCGAACGCCGCCCGCCCGGCGGCCAGCACCGCCTCGCCCGCTCCGCCGCCCTCACGGGTCGCCAGCTCGTACGCGCCCCCGATCGACTCGCGCGCCTGGGTCGGCTGCCCGGCCATATGACGCGCGTACACCGCGCCGTGGATCGACCCCAGCAGCGCCACTCCGAGACCGACGCCCAGCTCGTAGTTGGTCTCGGAGACGGCCCCGGCCTGTCCGGCGCGCTCGGCGGGGACGGTGGAGACCAGCACCGACGAGGCGGTGGTGATCGCCATCCCGTCGCCGAGGCCGAGCAGCACGAGAACGGCGGCGACATAGCCGTACGTCGTCGGCTCGGGCGACAGCGCGAGCACCAGGAACCCGGCGACCACCCCGCTCAGCCCCAGCGCCATGATCGATCTGACCCCGATCCGCTCCATCACCCAGGGCGCGAGCAGCGCTCCGACGAGCATGGCGAGCGCGGCGGGCAGGGTGCGCAGGCCGGCCTGGGAGGGGGAGTACCCGTGGACGTACTGGAGCCAGAGCGAGACCAGGAAGAGCGCGGCGCCGATCGCGAGCATCGCCATCAGGATGACGAGCGCGGCGGCGGTGAAGGTGCGGTTCCTGAAGAGCCGCACATCGAGGAGCGGATCGCGCAGGGTGAGCTGCCGTCGTGCGAAGAGCGCGAGCACCAGCACCCCGGCGGCCAGTACCGCCAGGTCCAGGGGGGCCGGGCTGCCCTTGGCGACGTGTTTGATGCCCCAGGCCAGTGCCACGATCCCGACGACGGAGAGCACCGAGCCGAGATAGTCGAGCGGCCCGTGCCCGGCGTCCTTGAACTCCGGCAGCAGCCAGACCCCCGCGATGATGGTCACCACGACCACGGGCACATTGATCCAGAACGCGGCGGCCCACCCGTACTCCTCCACGAGCACCCCGCCGACCAGCGGCCCCACGGCCGCCCCGGCCCCGGCCACCGCCGCCCAGATCCCGATCGCGAGGGCCCGCTCCCGCGCGTCGGTGAAGACATTCCGGATCAGCGAGAGCGTCGACGGCATGACCATCGCCCCTCCGATCCCGAGCAGCACCCGCCCGCCGATCAGCTGCCCCGTGCTCCCCGCCGTCGCGGCGACGACCGAGGCGATCCCGAAGATCACGATCCCGGTGATGAAGAGCAGCTTGCGCCCGTAGCGGTCGCCCACGGCGCCCGTGGTGACGAGCAGCCCGCCGAGGACGAGCCCGTAGATGTCGATGATCCACAGCTGGGCGATGGCGCTCGGCCGCAGATCGTCGATGAGGGACGGCAGCGCGACATTGAGGATGGTCGCGTCCATCGCCACCAGCAGCAGACTGGAACACAGCACCGCGAGCACCCCCCACCGCCCGGGTCCGGGGCGCTCTTCCGCGGCGCGGCCTGGGGGGTTCACGGCTCCGGCCACGGCCTTGCCCTCCGGGATGAAAGTGGCGATATGGGTGTATATGTTCTCCGAGGTCAGTATTGAGGGATGCCCCCCGCGCCGCGCAACTCGACAGCCTCCCCCGCTCCCCGCCGGTGGTTCGGGGCACCCTGATCAACCCTGTAGACTTGGCGCCGCTGCTGATGCGAACGTGTCCTCGAAAGGGGCCGGTGCATCCCAGCTTGCCGCCTTAGCTCAGTTGGCCAGAGCAACGCACTCGTAATGCGTAGGTCTCGGGTTCGAATCCCGAAGGCGGCTCTGAAGGACCCCAGGACTCACTCGCCGTGACCTGGGGTTTTTCGTTTTTCCGGGGAGGGGGCGGGCGGCGGATCGCGCTGTCGGGTGACGCGGGGCGGGCGGCGGGCGCGGTGGGGGCTTCGGTCCCGCTCCTCGGGATTCCTTCGTCGGACTTCCGCCGACCGTCCTGAGCCTCCGACGCCGGTCACCGGAGCAGGAGGCTGTCCCGGATCACCTTGCCGCTGGCGCGCAGGGCCGCCGACAGTCCGCCGTGCGGATGATCCGGGATGGCTCCGGCTCCCAGAGCGCAGGCCCTGACCAGGGCATGGCAGTCCTGAGCTTCCCGGACCGTGGCCAAGGTGAGGAAGAGTGGGTGGGCCAGCAGCTCGCGGGCCGCGTAGCCGTCCTCAGCTTCCACCGTTGCGCGGTGGAGTTTTCCCACGACGAGCTGTGCGGCGGGTGCTTCGATGGAGGCGAGAGTGTCGAGAACAGTGAGCCCGAGCCGGATGTCGAAGACGGTCATCCCGGGCTCGGCCGGCCGTTGAAGGTAGACCGCGACCAGTTCTGTCAGGTGATCGTCGATCGGCTGCCGGTCATCGCTGCGGCACAGGACGGTCAGGCACGCCGTGACGAGTTGTTCCCAGGGGTCGCCGGGTGTCGTGTCGTGGAGGAGCGCTGCTGCCGAGGTCGTGTCGCCGGAGACGAGGGCGGCCAGTACGGCGACCTGGCGGCCGTCGAGCATCCGCTGGCCGACGCCCCGGTGCGACTCGATGTGCGTCAACGCCTCGGCCCAGCGGCCGGCGCCGGTCAGGGTGCGGGTGCCGTCGGCGAGGAGTACGCGCCAGAGCCAAGCACGGACCTCTTGGCGGTCGGCTTCGGTCGCCGTGAGGTTCGCCGGTATCTCGACATCGTCGAAGCGGGCATGCGCGCCTGCCTTGACGGCTTCGTACAGGTCGAGCAGTCGTTGCCGTCCCTCGTCGGCGCGGCCGGCGCGGATCTGGAGGCGGGCAAGGTTGATCACGGGTTCCAGTGCGCGGATCGCGCTCATCTCGGGCAGCGGACAGGCGGGGAGGTACGCGGCGGCGTGCTGGTGGCACAGCTCGCGCGCCAGGTCGGGAAGGCCGAGGTCGGAGGCGATGAGCGCGGCCTGATTGTAGACGGCTGACGCCAGGCCCTGATCGGCCTTCCGCACGGCGGTGCCGGCCAGGTCGACGAGCGCGCGAATGCGTTGGGGCAGGGGTAAGCAGGCGGGACGGAATCGGGCGACGAGCGGGAAGCGCTGAGCGGTGGGTCCGTGCGGGTCCATGAGTCCCCCGGGGGCGTGGTTTGGGCCGGTGCCCGCCGCCGTAGGCCAACGGGCACCGCCTTCTATCTGGCGGTTGTCACTGCCAGTCGACGATGATCCGGTTCAGCAGGGTGTCGAGGGCGAAGAGCCCAGGGCGCTGTTCGATGGGCGGGGCGTCGAGGGGCTGGATTTCGAAGGTGGCCTCCCGGCCGCGGTACTCCCGGTCCCAGGTGCGGACGGCGTCGGCGACCTTCGCTGCCAGCTCGTCGCTGCCGGGGCCGTGGCACATGACGCCGAACTCCCAGAGCTTGCCGCCCTCCGGGGTCTTCTTCTCCAGCAGCCGCCGGGCCAGATAGGCGACGGCGCCCTTCTCGACGGCCGCGGTGGACGAGGGGTAGGGGTCCTCCGTAAGCAGGCCGCCCTTCGCGCTCTGGGGGAAGAGCATCCGGATCAGGCCGGAGGGCAGCGAGCAGGTGAGGAACAGCTCCATCCATTCCGGCGACTCCATGGCGCGAACCGTCATCCCGGTCCACTCCTCGGTGCGCGGCTGCTCCAGCACACGGGCGAGGGCGTCGGCATCGATGTCCTGGCCGGCGGGGGCTTGGAGCCGGACGGTGCCGTCGGCGCTGAGCGGGATGACACGGCGGTCGTCGTCGGCGATGCCTCGCCGGAGCGGCATGAAGGTGTTCATTTCGCTGCCGAGCGATACCCATCGGCCGTCGCGCTGTTCGTACGCGATGGAGCGGGCGACGCTGCCCTTGAGGCGCTGGGGGACGAGGAGCCGTCCGCCGGGGGCGAGCTGTTCCAGCCAGGCGTGCGGCACGCCGTGCGCGCCGACGGTGGCGATGATCCGGTCGTACGGTGCGCCTTCCGCGTATCCGAGGGCCCCGTCCCTGGTCACAGCCTCGGCGTTGGTGATCTCGGCTGCGGTGAGGTGGGCGCGGGCGCCCTCCACGAGGTCGTCGTCGACGTCGAGGGTGGTGACGTGGCCGGTCTCGCCGACCAGGTGCGCGAGAAGTGCGGCGTTGTAGCCGCTTCCGGCGCCGAGTTCGAGGACGCGGTCGCCGGGCCGGACGTTGAGCTGGTCCAGCATGAGGGCGACGACCCCCGGCTGGGAAGCGCAGGAGATGGACGTGCCGTCGGTGTCGTACTTGATGTGCACCGGCGCGTTGGCGTAGGCGTCTTCGAGTGAGGCGTCGGGCACGAACGCATGGCGGGGGACGGCCCGCAGAGACTGCTCGACGGCGGGGGTACGGGCGTGGCCGTTCGCCAGGATCTGGTCCACCAGGGCGTTTCGGAGGCGCTCGGCCTCCGCCGAGTCGGCGGTGATCATGTCGGTGTTCACCGCGCCGACGCTGTCGACGTCCGTTGCTGCTCCGCTGGGCGGCGCGGTGTTGTCACTGGTTCCCATGACTACCTCTCGTGCGATGGTGAACAGAGCGCTCTGGTCGTCCCGAAGGAGACCGGCGCGGTTGGCGTGGAAGATCACGTGGTGGGCGAGCACGGCTCGAAGGCCGCGGGTGAGACCACCGTGGTCCGTGAGATCGGCGAGAGTCGCCCCCGTCCGCTCGAAGGTGGTGACCCATTCGTCGTGCCCGTGGAACGGGCCGCCCGGGTTGCAGAGACTGCGGGCGTCGACGGTCATCAGCCTGCGCACTGCGGGGGCCAACGAAGCGGTGCGTTCGGCCGGCAGAGGATTGGTGGCCGGTCGAAGGGCAGCGACCTTCGACCAGACATCCCCCTGCTCGAACCAGTCGAGCCCGGCACCGCGCAGCATGGCGCTCACCAGCAGGACGACGGTCTCCCGCCGCCCAAGGCGCTTCGGTCCCGGCTGGTACGTCAGCAGGTGGCGGGAGTCGCTGTGGAACAGTTCGTGGGCTGTGTCCATGGCCGCTTGGCCGCCGAATGCATCGATCTCGGGCTCGTACGTACCTGGCAGCCATGACACGACCGAGCCTTCACCGACTAGGTCGTCCAGCAGCGACTCCACGGCTGGGGCCGGTTCGTCGGCGCGGTACCGCAACGGCCAGGGCTGCTTGTTCATGAACCACCAGCCGGAGAGCTGTCCGGTCGCCTCGGCGCTGATCAGCGCGGGGGCGAGGCGTTCGGTGATGACCAGCTGGGCGCGCGAGCGGTCGACGAAGGTGATGTTGTGCTGGTGCCAGCGGTCGGAGGGCATTGGGGTCCTTCGGTCAGGCGGATCAGGCGATGAGAAGGCAGGAGTCCCAGGAGGATCGGGCCGGGGTGCTGGTGCTGGGCGCGATGAGCGCCAGGGCGACACCGGCGGCACCGTCGAGCAGGCCAGGATCTCCGCTCCCGAGTACTGCGCCCGGTGGGCGGATTTTGTCCAGGAGCGCTGGGATCGCGGCGCGTATCCGGTCTGCGGTCGTGGCATGGGCGTCCTCGGCGACACGGGCCGCCAGGTGGGCGAGCCCCGCAAAGCCGTGGCAGAGGCCGTTGTCTGTGGTGTCCTTGAGCTGATCGGAGTCGGTGAGGGCGGCCACAAGAGCGCTCTCCGCCCGGATACGGCGGTCGGTGTCGCTGAGGGCGAGCGCTGCGAGCTGCTGAGCACGGGCGAGGCCGGCGGTTCCGTAGCACCAGGACGGTCGCCGGGGCATGGACGGGGCGAGGCGTCCGGTCCGTAGTTCGTCGCGGGTGATCCAGTACGGCCACGCCGGACCGGGCCCGGTCTCCCAGCGGTCCAGCCACGCCAGGATGGTACGCATCGCTGCGTGGTGCCCGCTCACGACGATGCCGTGTCGAGCCGCCAGGGCCAAGAAGGCGAGTACGCCGCTGATGCCGTGCGCCATACCGTGGTTGGCGTGACCGCCGGGAAAGCGGTCGTCCGGGTTGCCCGAGGGGCCTGTCTCCGCCCACCAACCGGGCAGGGGCTCGTCCTGGTCGGTCAGCGGTTCGGTGAGGCGTACGCAGTAGTCGAGCACGGCACGCGTCGTGGTGCCGTCGGGACTGCGGCGCAGAAGGTAGGCCCCGTATCCGGTGAGCCCTCGGATGGCATCGAACTCGGCGAGCTGCGGTAGCCGTCCGGCGTCGATACGGCGGTGGGCGGCGTCCAGGCGACGGTCGACGTCGATCGCGATCTGCCGGTCCAGCGAGTTCAGGGCGCGCTGGTACGAGCCGGGAAGGTGGTCCGCCGCGCAGGCCATGGCATGGGCGAGGGCGGGAGCCCCGTAGAAGGGGTGGCTGTCGGGACCGCTGGTGAGGGGTTGGCGGGTGGCGGCGGTGAGCCAGTCGTGAGCGCGTTGCCATGGCCCGAGGCCGCACGCGGCCCGTTCGATGTGCAGGAGTGCGATGCCGGGAGGGCCATAGGCCAGATGTTGCCCGTACGCGGGCACGGCCCAGGACCGGGGCACATCGGGATCGGCGAGTTGGGACGAGATGGCGTCGACCAGGTCGAGGGTCGGGTGTGTGGTCATGACGGCCTCCCCTTTGTACGCGCGGTCCAGGCGAGAGCGGCGGCGCGCGCCAGGTAGAGGCACACCTCTTCCTCGGGGAAGTTCACCGCGACATGCCGCACGAAGTGGACGTGCAAGAGGGACGTCAGAACGTCGTCGACGGCGATTCCCTGGGTGTCCGGGCCCGGCAGGTGGGGTCGGTATGCGGCGAGGGCCGTGTCCCGGTCCGCCCACCCGGACACGATGGCTTCCCCGTCCGGGACTCCGCGCAGCGCCGCCCAGTCGCGGCGGGGGTCGGCCAGCCGTACGGCCTCCGTGAACTGCGGGCGCGGTACGGGCACGGGAGCCGTCGGTGGAATGCGATCGAGCAGCCACCGCATCCCGGCTTCCGCGCTGCCGAGAAAGGCAGAGGCGATGGCGACGGTGTGCGCCGCCACCAGGGCACGTCGGCCGGGACGCTGCCGCTGCGCGAGCTGCGCCACCACGGCACGTGAGTCGGCCCGGAAGACATCCTCGGCGGCCTCCCACGCCGCGCCGGAACCCCAGCGGCCCATCTCGCGGTACGAGGTGGGGTAGCGCAGATCGGCAAGCAGGCCGGCCCGGCGCAGCTCGTCGGCCCACTCGCTCACCGCACGGGCGGTCTCGCCGAAGGTGTCCGGATGGGAGAGGGCGATACGGAGGCGGAGGTGCTGGGCCGGGTCGCGGAAACGGATGAACCACCAGGGTGGGTTGCCGAGCCGTTTCAGTAGGCCGGGCAGGTGCTGGGCGAGCACGGTGTCCTGGCGGCGGACGTCTCCGTACAGAGTGGCCAGAAGTACGGAGGAGGCGGCCGGGGTCTGCATCTGTGCTGGTGAGAGGGCACGGACCGGGGTGGGAGCGGGCAGGGGCGGCCACGCCGTCGGCCGTACCGCCTTGAGGGGCACCACGACCTCGTGGGCACGCCCACCGCACCAGCCGAACCCCTCCGGGGCTTCGACGAGTACGGCGGTGTGCGCACGGTCGAGGTGCTCGCGGAGCAGCGTTCGGTGACCGGCCTCTTCGAGGTCGAGGAAGAGGTGTTGGTCCCCCTCTACGAGATAGACCTGCCGCGGCAGCCGCCGTCGGACCCGCCAGCCGGCCAGGGCCGTGTCCCACCCGGTGCTGCGGGGCAACTCCGACAACTCCAGCCGCCAGCGCGCCGGAGCCAGCACCGTACGTCCGTAGCGGAGGCGAGGAAGGAACGGCATCGCCGCGGCGACGCCCCAATCGAACACGGTGACCTGCGCGCACTGGGCCCGGGACAGCTCGGTGAGAAACCTTGCCAGCGGCGGGGTGTGCGTGCGCAGGTTCAGCGCGTTCATCCCCACCGCTTCGACGCGGTGGCCCCGCTCGGGGGCGGCCAGGTACATCCGGCGTCCGTCGCACGCGACCGCGAGGTCGTCGAGGGTGAGAACGCCCGGGTCCGGGGCGCGGTGCTCCTGGAGGCTGATCACGGTGGGCAGGACCTGAGGTGTACGAGTGACGTGGGTGCTTTCGGGGAGGAGCGGCGGGAAGGAGAGCTGCGCGGGCACGGTGTCGCCGTCCGCGCTCGGGAGATCGGCCAGCTCCGTGCTCAGTGCCTCGCGGTCGCCGGGCTCCAGCACGCTGAGGAAGCGGCCCGTGGAGACGCCGGCGCCGCGTGACACGCTCACGACCTCCAGCCGGAACCGCCCGCGCCGCACATCGTCCAAGCCGGCTGAGTGCACCCGTACGCCTACCTCCAGGTGTGGCGGTACTCGTGGCTCCTCGGGCCCCACATCGAGAGCGGCGATCAGCTCGTCGGTGAGGACGGCCTCCTCCCGGCCTTCGAGCGCGGCCGTCTGCGCCAGACGTACGAGTACGTCGTCCCGAGCGGAGGCCCGAGGCCGGCGCGCACCGGCCGGAGTGCCCGGGTAGCCGTCGGGATAGCCGACGCCGCTGTCCGCCACGACCTCCTTGAGGGGCACCATCGTGCCGATGCCGTACCGCTCGTAGAACCGCTGGTGGTACTCACCCCATGCGACGGTTCCGTACGGGCGAGTGCTCAGCCGGGTCAGGGCGAGCGCGGCACGTTCGACTTCCCGGGCCACCGTCTCCGGCAGCACGAGCTCGGCGTTCAGCCGTAGGTCGAAGGCGATGGGGTGGCCGTTCCCATCCGGCACGAGCTTCCGCATCCGCGCGGCGGCTCTGTTCCGACCACGGCGCGTGGTGCACCTCTCCAAGGCCGCCCGGATCGCGCGCAGCTCGGCCACCATCCTCGAGACCGTTGCAATGCTCTCGGCTTCGACGGTGTCGAGCTGGTCGACGAGGTACCCGAGAGCATCGGTCTCGGTGCTCTGCGCCCACAGGCTGGTGATCAGCACCCGCCGTCGGATCAGTTCTGCCAGCAGCCGGCGAGTCTTCTCCGGCCCGGCCTCGGGGAACTCCGCCCGGAGCTTGCCCAAGAGGGCGCCAACCCGGATAGGCGCCTCGGCCGCAGTGAGGGCCGCCTGCACTGGTGCGGTAAGGGCCAGCGATGCCTCGACAGCGCGGGTCTCGTCACCTCGGTCATCAGTCTGAAACGGCACGATGAGCCGATCCCCACGGACCGACGCGGTGCTGTTGGCAACAACGGGCAGCCGTTCGAGCAGCTCCGCGCACGACTCCAGCCGCTGTACGACCGTGGCCAGCCACTCTGCCCCGGCTCGGCCGACGAGCACGTGTTCCTCGCCCCAGTCCGCACTCGCCCGCGATCCGAATGATGCGGCGGCCACACCGGCGAACAGCCCAAAGGGAGTCGCCCGGTGTTGGGCCCGCAACGAATACCGGACCACGGAAAGCACCGTACGCCGGAGGGCCCGGGGATCGGGCCGTTGACCTGTGCACAGGCCCTGCACTTGCGCGGCCAGCGCCGGACTGGAGTGCTGCAAGGTCTCGACGAGGTCCTCGTTCGCCCAGACCGCACGCAGCCACATTGCTTGCGCTGCTGCGGCACCGGGCAACCCGCCGCCCAGGTCGGGACACGGAGGGACCGCCAGCGGCGGCCGGGCGACGGCGCGTACGAGGGCAGTTGTTCCGGCGCGGAACGCCGCGGTCACGGTAACCACCGACTACCTCCGTAGGGTGCGGGAACGGGCGGCTGGTGCCGCCGCACCAAGGCGGCGGCACCAGCCGAACTGGTCACAGACAGGTCAGGCGACGTTGGTCGTGCAGGCACCACAGGTGGTGCCGCAGTTGTCGTCGGTCAGGTTGACCAGCCCAGCCGGGTCGGCGATCTCGACGAGGGAGACGTCCAGGTCGAAGCCGTCCGACGCCTGGGGCGTCTGGGGGCGGACCTGGGTGAGACTGGGGACCACGATGTTGCGCGTCATGGTGACTACCTCCTTGTTTCGTGGGTTCACTGCTTGATGCAGCCGACGGGTCGTTCATCCGTCGCTGGTGAGCTGAAGCTCGGCCCAGACCTCCTTGCCCCATGGGCACCTGTCCGAGCCGTACAGGTCATAGCCCCAGCAGTCCGACACCGCGTCAATGAGGAGCAGGCCGCGGCCCGACTCATCACCGTGGTCCGCGTGGCCGGCGGCGGGCAGACGCTCCGGTTCCCAGTCCACGACGCCGACCCGGATTCGCGACGCGCTCGGGCGTCCCACGGTCAGACGGATGTCGTGGCACGAGGTGTGCTTCGACGCGTTCGCGATCAGCTCCGTGACGATCAGCACGGCACCGTCGGCGAGTTCATCGAGGCACCACGCACCGAGTACACGCTGGACGAGCTTGCGGCAGGTCTCAGCGGTGGACGGCTGGCACGGGATGGTCTGGCTGTAGGCGGGGCGCCCGACACGGGCGGCATGAACAGGTGTGTTGAGACTCGTCATGGGGATGGAGCCTTCGGGTTGTCTCGGCGCCCGGTCCGCCCCTTGCGAGATGTGAGCGTGCGGACCGGGCCGTCAACAGCCGCCCGGGATGGTGGGCGGCCGACACCCAGACAACCCCGGCTTCCGTTCGGCTGGTTAGGACCATCAGGCATGCGCTCAACGGGTCGACCTAGGGCGATTTGACCCAGCGTTTACCTGACGACTGGGCGACGCGAGCGCTACCGTGCCGGGATGGATGCCACGCGCAACACCGTTCTTGAGGCGTGGATGGCAGAGCACGGCTACAGCTCCAACAGCCTCGCCGATGCTGTGAACAGGTCCTTGGAGCAGTTGACCGGAAGGCCCGGCGGGCTCGACGGATCATCGGTCCGGGGCTGGAAGGCCGGCCGCGTGAGGTGGCCCAAGTCGGCCACCCGCAAGGCGCTTGAGGACATCGCCGGTCTGCCCGTCACCGCTTTAGGGTTCGTTCCACGGGGCAGGACTCCGTCGGCCCTGGTTCCACCGCAGCAGGAGGACCCTGAGATGAAGCGCCGCACACTCGTCGGCGGGCTCGCGACGGCCGCCCTCGCCGCGGCCTCACCCGGCACCGCGTTGCCACGCAGGATCGGCATGAGTGACGTCGACCGTCTCCAGAAGCGCTTCGCCGAGATCATCGCCAGCGACCACCGGCACGGCGGCCGGCTCGGTATCGAACAGCGAGCCGCCGCCCTCGCCGACGAGGCACTGAACCTCCAGAACGCGGGAAGCGCCACCCAACGCGTACGCAGCAGCCTCTACGCCTCCGCAGCAGCGTTCCGTTCCTCTGCGATGTGGGCCGCCATCGACGGCCGGCGCTACGACGACGCCAAGACCCACATGCGGGAGGCTCAGACCCTCGCCGAGATGTCCGGTGACCAAGCGATCAAGTTCCGCATCTGGAGCCACACCGGAACCATGTACCGGCACCTCGGCCGCCCCGCTGACGCCCTCGCCGCGAACGACGTGGCCCGCAACCTCTTCCTCACCCGGCGCGACCCCCTGTTCGCGTCCCTCGGCCTGGCCCGGCAGGGAGCCATCCTGGGCACGGCCCAGGACCGCAGCGGCATGCGCCGAACATTCGACCAGGCGCAGGAGGCCATGCTGCGCTCCGACCCGACGGACTACCGCCCCGTGTGGATGCTCGCCTTCTACGACCAGGCCGAGCTGGACTCCCTGGCCCTGTCCGCGCACCTGGCACTGGGCGACTACCCGACCGCCGAGTACCACGCCCACCGCTGCCTGGCCGCGCTCCGTCCCCACATGATCAGATCCCGCGCCATCGCGACGACCCGCCTCGCGCACGCCCAGCTCGCACAGGGCGCCGCGGACGCTGCCACGTCCACCGCGATGAAGGTCCCTGCCGACGTCGCCACCCACCACGCCCGGGTAGCACGCATGCTCCAGGAGTTCGGCGCCGCCCTGCGCGCCACCGCCCCCGGCAGCACCACCGCGCAGACCTGGACCGAGCACGCCGCCACCTGGAGGACCACCGCATGACCACGGCCCCCACCATCGAACTGCGCACTTTCACCACCCTCGCCCCCGTCCGCGGCGACCTGCTCGACGTCTACGCCGACGTGCGCGCCCCGCTCCTCCACCTCCCGAACTACGCGGTCACCACCTTCGGCGAACGCCTGGACCGCCACGGCACCGAACCGGGCTTCGTCGTGGTCCTGGCGTATGCCGACGGCGAGCCGGTCGGCTACGCCTACGGCAACACCATCGAACGCGGCGACCGCTACTGGCAGCGCACCACCCCGGAGCCGGCCGAGAAGTACACCGAGCGCCCAGCCCTGGCCCTGAAGGAGATCGGCGTCCGACCGGCCTGGCGCAAGACGGGCACGGCCCGCCGCATCCACGACGCCCTCCTCGCCACAACCTGCGATGAGATGTATGTCACACTCATGGTCAATCCGGCTGCTGGCGACGGCAAGGTCCACGCGCTCTACAGGTCGTGGGGGTACAAGAACATTGCCCGGAGCCAACCGTCGCCAGCCTCGCCACTTCTGATCGTGATGGTCCGAGCGATCCGCTGACCAATAGCGGTGATCGCCGCCTTGAGGAACACGCCTGAGTAGGACCCGCAGTCGATACAGGGTCGGCTGCGGCCTATGAGGTGCGGCACATGGTGCCCGGGTCGGGTGGTGCCCCTCTATGGAACTGCAGCGCCGACGGTATCCAACCGCCCGCCACTGTCGGCAGCGGCCGGTACGGTTGCAGCGAGTGTTGTGGTCCGCGCCGGGCGCCGGGGTCGATCGAGTGCAAAAGGGAGTGGTCGCGGGTGACGAGTGGGCGTCTGACCCTGTCGTGGGTCGGCAGGGATGAGGCCCTGCGAAACACAGCGGACGGTGGATACGAGTGGGTCTCACGACAAGACCCGCGGGCTACAGAAGTCCGCCTACTGCAGGAAACAGGCAAGGCCGGCGGTGTCACCGGCACGGCAGCCGACAACCTTCTCATTCATGGCGACAGCTACGACGCCCTGCTGGCCCTGGTCCGTAACCCGGAGTACGGCGATCACTACCGCGGCAAGGTGAAGCTCGTCTACATTGATCCGCCGTTCAACACGGGCCAGGCTTTCCAGCACTACGACGATGCGCTTGAGCACTCTGTCTGGCTCACGATGATGCGTGACCGACTCCTGCTTATCCGTGACCTGCTTGCCCCTGGCGGATCAGTCTGGGTTCATCTGGACGATGCCGAGATGGCCTACTGTCGCGTTCTCATGGATGAGGTCTTCGGGCGTGGCAACTTCGTCGGGACTGTCGTCTGGCAGAAGATCCACGCGCGCAATAACTCGGCCCAGCATCTCTCCTCGGTCCATGACTACCTTCTCGTCTACGCCCGCTCCAAGAGCGATCTTGTCCTCAACAAGATCGATCGCACGGAGCTGAGCGACCAGGAGTTCTGGAACCCGGACAATGACCCTCGCGGCCCCTGGCGCAGGTCGGATCTCACGGCTTCCCATGCGTACGAGGACGGACGCTATGAGGTGGTCGGTCCGCACGGGGACGTGTTTTCCCCGAGAGGAAACCGTTGGTGGTCGTGCTCAAGGGAGACCTTCGACTCACTACGTGAGGACAACCGGCTCTGGTGGGGGAAGACGGGGCGCACCTTCCCGTTCAGAAAGCGATTCCAGTCGGAACTGGGTGGCCTCGTGCCTACCACCTTCTGGACGCACGACGAGGTCGGCGACAACCGCCAGGCGAAGGCCGAGGTGACCAAGCTCTTTGACCGGTCGCGGATCTTCTCGACCCCGAAGCCTGAGGCTCTCTTGAAGCGCGTGATCGCGATCGCTACTGACCCGGGCGACGTAGTCGTCGACGTGTTCGCCGGCTCGGGCACCACCGCTGCTGTAGCGCACAAGATGGAACGCCGCTGGGTGACTGCAGAGATCCTCGAAGAGACGGCTGAGACCTTCACCCGTCCCCGTTTGGAGAAGGTCGTCGCCGGCGACGACCCGGGGGGCATTACGAAGACCGTTGGATGGGAAGGCGGAGGCGGCTTCAGGAGCCTCAAGGCATCGCCGTCCGCGTTCGAGATCGCCGATGGCCGAGTCTTCCTCGCGGATTGGGTCAATGGCGAAGACTTTACTGCCGTCGTCGCAGCCCAGCTGGGCTTCATGTATGACAGCGCGGACGGAGGGCCGTTCTGCGGCACGAAGGGACGTGCCCGGCTGGCCGTTGTCGACGGCGTCGTGGACGAGGTCGTGGCCCGAGGCGTTATTGGGCATTTGGACGAGGGAGAACGAGCAGTGATCGTCGGCAGGGGCATCACGCCCGAAGCTGAGAGTCTCGTTGCGGAGCTGAGCCGAGGGTCCAAGGTGCTTAAGGCGCCTCGCGATCTGGTGCGTCGCGGGAAGGCTGTGCGATGACCTGGATCGACTACGACGCCTCGCTCGTGGAAGACATCGCCGCGAGGTTGGACCTTCGGGCACCCAACGCAGCGGCCGTCCGCGCGGTTGCCGAAGCGATCGCGGACGGGAACGGCCGCGAAGTGGTGTGCGACCTGGCGACGGGCGTCGGCAAGACGTACATCCTTGCCGGCCTGGTGGACTACCTGGCAGCCCAGGGAGTTCGGAACATCCTGGTCGTCACGCCAGGGACGACGATCCAGGATAAGACGGTCGCCAACTTCACTCCCGGGCATGCGAAGTTCGTGAACGGCAGCGATGCCGAGCCGTTGGTGATCACCTCGGAAAACTTCTCCCGGGGACAGGTGGGCGATGCCCTGCACGACGGCACGATCACGAAGCTGTTCGTCTTCAACGTGCAGCAGCTGATCCGGCCCAGCGACAAGACGTCCAGAAAAATCCGGGCCCGAGACGAATTCATCGGCACGGGTCTTTACCAGCACCTTCAGCAGGTAGAGGGCCTCGTCGTCATCGCGGACGAGCACCACGTCTACAGCTCAAGAGCCAAGTCATTCAACCAGGCCATCGAGGAACTGGGCGCGCGGGCGGTCGTCGGACTCACCGCGACACCTGCACCAGGTGTCAAGCCGATCTTCCAATACTCCCTTGCCGAGGCCATTGCCGACGGCTTCGTGAAGATCCCTGTGATCGTCTACCGCCCGGATGGCCGGAAGGACGAGAGCACGGTCCTTGCCGATGCTTGTCATCTGCTGCGGATAAAGGACGCCGCATGGACTGCCTGGGCAGAAGCACAGGGCAGGACCCCCGTGCACCCCGTGTTGTTCGTGGTATGCCGTGACATCCCTGACGCCGAGCGCGTCGCAAACAGGCTGACAGCCGATGACATGTTTCCCGGTGAGGGACAAGTGCTCACCGTCACCTCGCAGTCGAGCGACACCGCACTGCGGGCCCTGGCTGCGGTGGAAGAGGCCGACTCGCCGGTACGCGTCGTGGTCTCGGTGAACAAGCTGAAGGAAGGCTGGGACGTCAAGAACATCGGGGTGATCGTCGGCCTGCGAGCTCTTGCTTCGGAGACTCTGACGGAGCAGGTCCTCGGTCGAGGGCTGCGGCTGCCCTATGGGCGGAGGGTCGGCACTCCCATGGTGGACACAGTTGACCTTGTTGCCCACGAGTCCTACCGGCAGCTGCTGGCCAACAAGGACGCGCTGCTGCAACAGGTTCTGCCCGCTGACGGCGGTGACCTGGACAAGGGCCGTCCGCAGCCGGCCCCTGTTGCGAACCAGCCGAGCAGCGGTGATGAGCAGCAGATCCTGACCTTTACGTCACGCCCGCGTGTCATCGGCGACGACTTGGTGGACGGCTCTCCGCTGCTGCATGTGGAGTCGTTTGACGCTGTCATGGCCCAAGGCAAGCGGGACGCGAAGGCCGTTGCAACGCTCCGCACCAAGGTCCCCGGTGCACCGACGATCCGCTTCCCCAGGCGTGAGCGGGAGATTCTTCCTGTTCGTTTCTCCTTCAGCTACATCGACAATGCGGCCGCGCGGTCTGAGGGTGCCGCATACAAGAACGAGTTCAAGGTCCCGCTGGTGCGGCAGGCGGTCGACGCCCAGCGTGGCCTGGACAGCAAGGTGGGCACGTTCGTGACGGCAGCCGAATCGGTTGACGCCACCCAGAAGTTCATCTCGATCTCTGAGCTCCGCAACGATCTCTTTGGGCGGATCTGGAACATCGGATACGTGGAGGAGACGCTTGCTGAATCCCGAGCGGCCGAACGTGTTGTCCGCGAGTTCTTGGCGGGAGCCGGCGTCACCGCGGAGGACCAGGAACACGAGTGGAGTGAACTGCGTGCCGCCCAGGCAGCAACTGCCCTCGGAAAGCTGGTCAAGACCGCCTACGACACCCGTAAGCTCCAGCCCACTTACGCCTTCCGGCCGGTCGATGTCCCGACTGTTCCCCCGCCGCCCATGCCCTCGAACGTCGTCAGTAAGTGGGCGGATTTCCGTAAGGACCTTTGGTACGAGGGCTGGGAGCACTCAGTCGAACCGGTTGCCTCCTTCGACGCCGGCAGTACCGAGTACGCCCTGGCGCACCTGTTCGACGCGAGCCCCAGCGTCCAGTGGTGGCTGCGCAACTACGACCCGGGCCCCATTTGGATCGAGCGGGACAACGGGAAGAAGTACTACCCGGACTTCATCGTCCTCGACAACGAGGGAACGTACTGGGTCGTGGAGGGCAAGGCCAACGACCGAGCGAATGATCCCGAGGTGCTGGAGAAGCGGCGAGCTGCAGAGGATTGGGCGCGCTTCGTCCGGGACTATGGCGAGTTCGGCACATGGCGATACATCTTCGCGACTGAGAAGATCATCAAGGACGCCAAGGGGTCGTGGGAGTCCCTGATCGCGCTTGCCAAGCCGGAATGAACATCCTTACTGCGTGAGGGGACTGGGCGGTACCACGGTGGACCCGGCGCCTGGGTTTTCAAGGCCGGGCGCCTCTGGTCTGGGGAATCGGTTATCTGCCATTCCAGGCGGCGACATCACCGTCCAGTCGTCAGATACTCGGCATGGCGCGCCTGTCACGAGTGACAGGCGCGCCATAAGGCGATGAGCATCAACGGCCGTAGGTCTTCTAGGCAAGGGGGAAGCGTGAACCCGTTCGAACTGCGCCGTACGGAGCAGGCGCTCCGCGAAGCGCTACAAGGAACCGCATTGGCCTGGGTTCTCGATGATGTCGATGCCGCGATCGCAGCAGGCGTGCCAGAGGAGAAAATCCTGCGTCGGCGCCCCCAACGCCGCGGTGATGATTCCCATGCCGCAACGCCGGCATCGGCAGCGCTCCGCTACGAGGTGGTGGATCGGAACCTGCTCGGCGCCAGCGAGTATGAGGCGTCGCGTAAGCGAGGGACGCTGGTTATCGCTACGCGAGCCATAACGGACCAGGAACGTGTCCAGCTTTTGCTTGATGCGGTGAGGCGGGTGCTTGTCGAATTGCCTGAGATCGAACGGGAGACGCTGAAGACGCTTCAGGCGGAGCCCGGCGGTGACGACGGCCGCCGCACCATGGTTGACGGAGTCGTGTTCGAACCAGACGAAAGAACTCGGTCGCGTCGCAGCCGAACGGAGATCCTGGTGAACCGGGTGCCCACGGAACGGCGTGAACGAGTCAGTCAACTGGTGACTGAGGTGTCGCGGGAGGTGCGGAGGTGACTGCGGTCGATCAACTGATCGGGGAGATCAAGAGCTTTCTGGCGGCTGGGACGATTTCGTATGATGCCGCGTCGAAGCCGTCCGATGTCTACGAAGGATTCATCTTCTCGCTGATCGTGGCTACCGCGAGTCGTCATGGCGCCACCGTCAGGTACGAAGACGTCTACGGGGCGAAGGTCAATAACCTCGTATTCCGGACAGGGCCGGGTCATGTCTACGGGGACAGTCAGCCCTTCACCCATGCTGTGATCGAGTTCGACGGCGCCCCCGCCCTCGAAGTCCACCTTGGCGTCTTCGTGACCGGCTCGTCAGGTGTTCGCCACGAATGCGACGTGTTGGTGCTGCCTGCCGAGGAAGCGGCCTTGAGCCGTGAACAGGGCGTTGAGCCGCGCGGAAGTCAGAGCATCCTCATCGTCGAGTGCAAGTACTACGTGTCCAACCTCGGCATCGGGCTGGCGCGGAACTTTGAGGGCTTGCGCGCCGACATCCGTACTCAGAGCGAGCTCTTCGTCTCCAACATCGGTTCACCGAGCATCGTCAGGTACCTCGATGCTCGGAAGCGAGGCTTCGAGCGTGACGTGGTGCCCAACTCGCCGCAGGCGGGTTATCTCCAGGCAGAGATCAGGAAGACCTTCAAGAGTTACCTGAACAAGCACTCGCCCTCAACGGTGATCTGAAGCCGCCAATCAAGCCCGCGGCGGTTGCGATCTGCGTGAGCGCTGCGTGAGCGGACTGAGTGACACGGGGGCGGACCAGGCATCACGCCGATCAAGGCTACGAGCTTCTGATCAGCGGAAACGGGATTCTGCGGCACCGTCCAGCACCACCAGGGATGATCTTGCAGGCCCTCGTAATGCGTAGGTCTCGGGTTCGAATCCCGAAGGCGGCTCTGAAGGACCCCAGGACTCGCTCGCCGTGACCTGGGGTTTTTCGCATTTCCGGGGAGGGGAGGGGGTGGCGGGTCTCCGCCGCTGCTTCGGGGATCTCCCTCGGTGTCGCGCCGGGAGGGGCGGAGGTGCCCCTGCGGTGCCGGATCGGCCGCGCGTCTCTCTTCAGGCCCGTTCGGCCGCGGTGACAGCGGCCGTGCGCAGAGCTGTCCCGGGCTCCCGGGCTCCGGGGCCCGGGGGTCGGACCCGCGTCGGGCCGGGGGGGGCTATCGCGAGGTGATCGCCGCTCGACCGGGATCGGGTGCCCGACGTCGCGCCGGCTCGGCCGCCGGGGTTCCATCACTGAGCGCAGTGGAATGCGCACGGGTGAGAATTGGACTTTTCGCCCGGCTCCGAGATGCAGCCGGGGGCGTTCGGTGGCGAGAACAGCGGGGTCGCCAAGCGGGAATCTCCGGTCATATCCGTACACCGGGCTGCTTGAAGTGTTGTATATGAATCGGGCCATGGCCCGTTAGTTCTTTGCCCGTTCTGACCGCCCGTGCGTACGTTGGCCGCCGCGACCGCAGGTCCATGCAAAAGCTCGTGTTTCGCATCATGCGGCTGTATGGCCTGTGGAAGCGGCTGAGTTGACCAATGAGGGGGCATGTCGGGGGGATACGTGTCGATACGGCCCGCAGGTGATATTCCGGGCGCCCTCCGGCATGGCGACGTGCTCGCGCGGCACGGCCCTCGCAACCGTTGGTACGAAGTGCCGGAACAGGGCTTCGGCTCGGCTATTCCAATGAGCACTAGGGGAGGACGAGAGCGTATGCACAAGCGCAGGATTCGTAGCGGCGTCATTGCCGTGGGCATGGCTGCTTCGCTGATCGGGGGCGTGAACGCGGCGGTGGCCGTCGACGACGTCCCCGGGCCCGACTGGGTGGAGCCCACCGGGCCCCAGTACGAGATCGACATCCCCTCGGCGCCGCCGATCACCGCTCTCAACTTCGAGAGCGAACTGAAGTCGGTCCAGGCCGGGTTCGAGTCTCGCCGCTGGTCGGACGAGCAGTACTCCGAGATTCAGTTCAAGACCTGCAATGCCCAGTCCGGGTCACAGGACTACAACTCCACGGACGTCAAGTTGTGGCACCACAAGGCCGCGGCGCCCGACGAGTCCCAGGGGAGTAAGGTCTTCACGAACTGCTTCAAGGGCGTCGGCAAGGTCAGCCGAGGTGAGTGGCGCAACGTCCCGAAGGGGAGCACCTACTTCGAGATTGACAAGATCGGCGGTTACACGGAATCCCAGAGCCCCTACGCGATTCTCACCGTCAAGAAGGTCAATGTGGACACCACGGCCGCTGACTGAGATCACAGCCATGTGACATGCGGGCGGATTGCCCCGGGTCTCCCGGGGCAATCCGCTCCCCAACTCCGGAGAATCAGGCTTGAAGCCGCTCACCCGCCTGCGCAGCAGTGCCGCCGTGTGGATCGCACCGGTGTGCTTAGGCATCGTCATCTTCTACTTCTTCAGCGCGGTTCGGGCCGACGCCGCGTATGCCGACATGGTGGCGGGCCCGAAATGGGCGCCGACGGTGGTGGAGGAGTCGATATCCTACTTCTACATGTTCGCCTATCCCGTGGCCGCGGGCCTGGGCGCATGGGAAGCGGGCCGGTTGAAGCGGGATGGTGTGTGGGCTCTGGCGCCCGCGCGTTCCCGCCACGTCATCGCCGTCCACACCCTGCTTCCCGGTGTCATCACCGGCTGGCTCATGCTGCTGCTGCCGACGCTCCTGGGTCTGGTGGACATAGGGGTCGTACCGTCCCTCGCCGCCCTGAATCCGCTGCTCATGGCGATGGCACTCGTGGTGGCCCATACGGTGATCGGGTTCGCCGCCGGCTCATGGGTCAATCGAGTGATCTCCGCGCCCGCCCTCACGCTCGGCCTCTTCTACCTGGTCGGCTGGTCCGCCACCAACGAGCCCGCGTGGCAGCGCCACCTCTCGGGGAAGGTGGCCGGTGGCGTGATGGCCGGCGAATCCCTCCCGTGGTCCACGCTGGCACCGCCCGTCCTCTTCGCCGGGTCGGTGGCCGCGGCTCTGGCTCTGGCCTGGATTCCGGTACGGGTCCCCTGGCGGCGTGCCGTCCTGTGGACAACGGCCGCCCTCGGAGCGGTGGCGGTCATGGCCGGGAGTCTGAGCACGGTGCGCGGCTGGAATCCCTACTTCGCTCCGCGCGCGGCCGGGCAGGTGCCGGTGAGCTGTGCCGGTGAGGCCCCGCGCGTCTGCATTCCCACCGGCACCGGAACCGACCCGGCGGAGGTGCGGAAGGAGATCCGGGACGCCTTTCGGCGGCTGGAGCGAGCGGGGGTGGAGACCCGGATGCCGCACACCATCCACGACGCGTCGGGGGGCGGCCGGGTCAAGCGGGAGACGACCCGGCTCACCTGGCGGATGGCGGTCGTCGAGCAGTGGCGGCGCGGGGGCGGTCCGCTGCTTCGCATGTCGGTCGCCCTGCAAGAGGTGCGATTCCCCTGCCGCTCCACCGACCAGGTGAACTCGCGCTCCGCCAGACTGTGGGCCACCACGGTCGCCGGAGCCGGCGAGCCGTATCTCGACTGGCAGCGGCAGGAGCTGCGGCAGTTCGAGAACCCGGACGAGATCATGCGGGTCATGAAGGGCCGGGTGGAGGAGGCGCGGAAGCTTCCGGCCGACCGGCAGGCCGCCTGGTACGAACGGGAGCTGGCCAGGGCCTGCACGAACGCGGGCAAGGACATCCGGTCATGACGTGGTGGTTCAAGGCCCGCCGCATCGGCCCGGTACTCGTCCCCGGTCTGGCCGTCTGCCTTCTGCTGCTGGCCCTCGCTCACAACTGGGTCATCGAGCTTCCCGGGCTGCTCTCCGGATCGCACAACCAGATCTTTCTGTTGTATCTGCTGCCGGTCCTTCCCCTTTCGGCCCTTCACCTCGCTCTGACGTCACGCCTCACCGAAGCCGAATCCACCGCGCGGAGACCTCTCCACCTCTACGACACGGCACTCATCTGCTGCACGGTCGCGGTGATGACGCTCGGGGGCGTGTTCATCGGACTCACCTCGAACTCCCCGGAGGCGTGGGCCTTCGGCCGCAACGCGCTGTTCATGACCGGGCTGATGCTTCTCGCGCATCGCGTCAGAGCGGATGCCGCTGTGGTGGCCCCGGCCGGCTGGGTCTTCGTCGTGATGTTCCTCGGCTTCGACCGGTTCCGCCGCCCCTGCTTCTGGGCCGTCCTCCCCCACCCTCCCGGCCACCTCTTCTCACTGGCTCTGGCGACGCTCGTCTTCGCAGGCGGTCTGGCCGCGTTCTTCTCTCTTCGCCGCACCCAGCAAGGAACGTGATCATGTCCCTCGACCTCAACAGCTGCACGTACGGCTACGGGCGCCGCAAACCTCGTGTCCTGCGCGACCTCACCTACCGTGTGCCCCAGGGCTTCACCGTTCTGCTGGGCCCCAACGGGGCGGGGAAGTCCACCCTGCTCAAACTCGCCGCGGGTGTCGCGCGGCCCTCTCGCGGGCGGGTGACATTCCGGGGCCTGGCGTCGCATGAGAGCGCCTACCGTGCGCGCGTCGCCTGGATGCCTCAGCACATCACCGCGATGCACGGCCTCACCGCGCGGGAGCAGGTGGCCTACACCGGCTGGCTCAAGGGCATGAACCGCTCAGACGCCTGGGAGGCCGCCGCGGGGTCCCTGGACCGGGTCGATCTCGCCGCTCAGCGGGACACGAGGACCAAGCAGTTGTCCGGTGGCCAGCTGCGCCGGGTCGGCGTCGCGTCCGCGCTCGTGCACGACGCCGACATTCTTCTGCTGGACGAGCCGACCGCGGGCATGGACCCCACCCAGCGCCGGATCTTCCGCGATCTCATCCAGACCGTCGCCGGTGACGTCGCCGTGCTCATGTCCACCCATGATGTCGCCGACCTCGCCGAGGAGTCCGCCAACGTCACCGTGCTCATGAACGGCAGGATCGCGTTCACCGGTGCCACCGGGGATTTCCTCGGCCACGCGCCGCCCGGCACACCGCCCGCGCGCCTGGCCGAGGAGGCCTACGCCAGTCTGGCTCCCCACACCGGGTGATGCCAGGGAGATTCCGCGCCGGGACCGTCGAGGGCGGGCGCCACGCGCCTCCGTCCTCCCGTCCGTGTGCGCGGGGATCGCGGGGTGGCGCGGCTCACAGACGGCCGTGGGCGCGATCCGGTCCGGGGCGACCGGCGGGGGCGTGTCCACGCCGACCGCACTCCCGGTGTCGCCCCGTCCTCCGGCGCGGCCGAGCGGCCCCGGAGGCGCGGTGGGCCCTGATTCCGTGCGCGGAACGGGAGGGTGGAGCGAGTGGTCGCCGGAATGTAAGACAATCTTCATGGACCGGAGTGGGGTCGCAGGGCCTCCCGTTACGGGAGGGGCAAGCCCTTGCCCCTGTCCGGCTTGCTGCATATGTGATTAAGATACGCAAGTTTTTACGTGAATCCCGGCAACCTTCCGACCACCCCACAGGTCGAACCCCTGATGACCCCCGAGCGCGGGGAGCTCGCGCGTTTCTCGACGCGGTTCGCCACGAGGAGTAGTACTGCAATGCCCGAGACAGGCCACACCGCCGCCCCCCGCTTCAGCATCATCGTCCCGGTCTTCAAGGTGCAGGGCTATCTGCGTGAGTGCCTGGACTCCCTGCTCGATCAGGACTTCACCGACTTCGAGGTCATAGCCGTCGACGACTGCTCCCCGGACCGCAGTGGGGAGATCCTGGCCGAGTTCTCCGCCCGTGACAAGCGGGTGGTGACCGTGCGCCACGAGGAGAACGGGGGCATCGGGCAGGCCCGCAACACCGGCATCGCGCGGGCCCGGGGCGACTATCTGCTCTTCCTGGACAGCGACGACACCATCACACCGGGCTCGCTGCGCGCGATGGCCGACCGGCTGGACAAGACCGACGACCCGGACATCCTGCTGATCGACCACGTCCGCACCTACTGGTGGAACAAGGTCCAGCGGAGCGCCACCGCCGATCTTCTCGCGGAGGCCGGCACCGAGGTCTTCCGGCCGGCCGAGCGCACCGAGTTCCTGTCGATGTTCGCGGTCGTCTGGAACCGGCTCTACCGCCGTGACTTCTTCACCAGCAACGGCTTCACCTTCACCGACGGGCTCTACGAGGACGCCCTGATCGTCTACACGACCATGCTCACCGCCGAGCGCGCGGCCTGCCTCGACTACGTCTGTGTCGAGTACCGCCAGCGCCGCAAGGGCAACTCGATGCAGACCCCGGGCCGCAAGCACTTCACCATCTTCGAGCAGTACCAGCGCCTCTTCGACTTCCTGGACAACCGCCCCGACCTGGACGGTCTGCGGCCGATGCTCTTCGAGCGGATGGTGAGCCACTTCCTCTTCACCTTCGCCCGCGAGAGCCGGGTGGTCTCCGCCGACCGCGCCGAGTACTTCCGGCAGGCCTCGGCCATGTACCAGCGGCACCTGCCCCTCGGCTTCACCCCGCCCCCCGGCGTCCCCGGCGCCAAGTTCCAGGCGCTGGGCCGGGGCTCCTACCGCGGTTTCCAGGCGCTGAAGCTGGTCAACGGCACCCGTGTGAGCGGCCGCAACCAGCTCCTCAAGGTCAAGCGGTCGTTCGGCAAGCGCACCTACGAGAGCTTCTACAAGCTCCAGCTGCGCCGCCCCATCGACGAGAACCTCGCCGTCTTCTCCGCGTACTGGAACCGGACCCCGGCCTGCAACCCCCTCGCCGTGTACGAGAAGGCCAAGGAGCTGGCGCCGCACATCAAGGGCGTCTGGGTGGTGCGCAAGGGGCTGGAGGAGACCATTCCGCCGGGCATGGACCATGTCGTGGTCAACACCCCCCGCTACTGGGAGGTGATGGCGCGCGCCAAGTACTTCGTCAACAACGTCAACTTCGCCGACACGGTCGTCAAGCGCCCCGAGCAGATCCACATCCAGACCCACCACGGCACCCCGCTGAAGCGGATGGGCATCGACCAGCAGAAGTACCCGGCCGCCGCCAAGGGCATGAGCATGCGCAAGCTGCTCCAGCGCGCCGACCGCTGGGACTTCAGCGTCTCCGCCAACCGGCACTCCACCGAGCAGTGGGACCGGGTCTACCCCTGCTCCTTCGAGTCCGTCGACGCCGGCTATCCGCGCAACGACGTCTACTCGCGGGCCACCGCGCAGGACGTCCTGGACATCCGCGAGCGCCTGGGCATCGCCCCCGGCCGCACCGCCGTTCTGTACGCGCCGACCGTGCGCGACTACCAGGTCGGCTATGTCCCCCGGCTGGACCTGGAGAGAGTCACCCGCGAGCTGGGCCCGGACGTCCTCCTCATGGTCCGCACCCACTACTTCTACGGGCAGGACCGGCGGCTCACCGAGCTGGCGGAGCAGGGCACCCTGCTCGATGTCTCGCGGCACCCCAGCGTCGAGGAGCTGTGCCTGGCCTCCGACGCGCTGATCACCGACTATTCCTCGATCATGTTCGACTACGCCGTGCTCGACCGGCCGATCGTCACCTACGCCGACGACTGGGACGTCTATGTGCGCTCCCGCGGGGTCACTTTCGACCTGCTCTCCGGTGAGCCGGGCGAGACCCCGGGCGCCGTCGCCACCAACGAGAACGAGCTGATATCCGTCTTCCGCAGCGGCAGCTGGGACGGCGAGCGGGCCACCGCGCTGCGCACCGCCTTCCGGCAGCGGTTCTGCGAGTGGGACGACGGGAACGCGGCCGAGCGCGTGGTGCGCCGCACCTTCCTCGACGAGGAGGCCGGCCCGGCGCCGCTGCCCCTGGAGGCCCGCTACCTCGCGCCGAGCCCGCGGAAGGCCGCTGCCGAGGCGGGGCTCTCGAAGGTGTGAGGTGTGAGATGTGAGATGTGAGGTTACGGGTGGAGGGGGGACCGCCGGGGTGTGACACCCCGGCGGGCGCCGCCCACCCGAGCCCGCACCCGAAGCTTGCACCTGGGCCCGCACCTGGGGCCGTACCCGCCGAGCTCCGGGACGGCCGGCCTGGTCGGCCCTGTGCCCGTACCCGTACCCGAGCCGGCACCTGGGCCCGTCCCCCGCAGAGCCCCGGGCCCTCGTGCCCGGTGGCCCCGCGCTCTCCGGACGCGGCGCACGCCCCGCACCCGAGCCCGCGTCCCAGAGCCCCGGGCCTCCGGCCTCCGAGCCCGCGTCCCAGAGCCCCGCTCCCGCCCGCCTTCGGCCTCCGGGCCCGCAGGCCCCTACCCGAGCCGGGTGCCCGGGTGGGCCCCGCACGCCCCGCACCCGCTCCCGCGCCCGCAGAGCCCGGGCCGGCCACCCCGGGGGCCCTGCGCGCCCGCCGGCCCCCCGCCCTCCGGGGCCCCGCACGCCCCGGGCCCGTACCCGGGGCCCCGCACGCCCCGGGCCCGTACCCCCCCCCGGCGGACGCCGGAGCCGGCGGTGGAGCGGGTGCCGCCATTCGGGGCTCGTCCGTCGTGGCACGAGTCGGCGGCCCACCGGCGCGCCGGAGCCGCCGGCGGCACCGAGGGCCTATAGCTGTATTCCGTGCCCTCCGCGCCCTCTGTGCCTTCCGCTCTCCGTGATCCCTCGCCGGTGACCGCCGTCGACGGCGGCGGTGCGGCTCCCGGAGCCGTATGGCAGCGCTGATCCTCTGCCACTTCCTCCTCGCCGCCTGCGCGGGCCCGCTGGTCGCCCGGCTGGGCACCCGGGCGTTCCTGGTGCTCGCGCTGCCCCCGGCCGCCGCCGTCGCGTGGGCGGCGGCCCACTGGGGCGAGGCCGTGGCCGGCGGGTCGGTGAGCTGGTCGCCGGCCTGGCTACCCGTGTACGACGTATGGCTGGCGCTGCGGCTGGACGCGCTGGCGCTCCTCATGGTGCTGCTCGCCGCCGGGGTCGGCGCGCTGGTGCTGCTCTACTGCGTGCGCTACTTCTCCGACGACACCCCGCTCCTCGGCCGGTTCGCGGGGAATCTGCTGGCCTTCGCCGGGGCCATGCTCGGTCTGGTCCTCGCCGACGACCTGGTGCTGCTCTATGTGTTCTGGGAGCTGACCACGGTCTTCTCCTATCTGCTCATCGGCCACGGCAGCGAGCGCCGGCAGAGCCGCCGCTCCGCCCTCCAGGCGCTGACCGTGACCACCTTCGGCGGACTGGCCATGCTCGTCGGCTTTCTGCTGCTGGGACACGCCGCCGGCACCTACCGGATCTCCGCCCTCCTCGCCGATCCGCCCGCGCCCTCCACCACCGTGTCGGTCGCCGTGGCGCTCGTCCTCCTCGGCGCCCTGTCCAAGTCGGCGATCTGGCCGTTCAGCCTCTGGCTCCCCAACGCCATGGCCGCGCCCACCCCCGTCAGCGCGTATCTGCACGCCGCCGCGATGGTGAAGGCCGGTATCTATCTGATCGCCCGGCTGGCCCCCGCCTTCGCCGGCGCGCCGCCCTGGCGGCCGATGCTGCTGGTCCTCGGCGCGGCCACCATGCTGCTCGGCGGCTGGCGGGCGCTGCGCCTCAACGACCTCAAACTGGTGCTCGCCTACGGCACGGTCAGCCAACTGGGCTTCCTCACCGTGCTGGCCGGCGCCGGCTACCGCGACGCCGCCCTCGCCGCCGTCGCGATGATCCTCGCGCACGCCCTCTTCAAGGCCCCGCTGTTCCTGGTCACCGGAATCGTCGACCACGCGGCCGGCACCCGCGATCTGCGGCAGCTGTCGGGGGTGGGGCGGGCGCTGCCCCGGGTCGCGGTGACCGCCGCCATCGCCGGGGCGTCGATGGCGGGGCTGCCGCCGCTGCTCGGATTCGCCGCCAAGGAGGCCGCTTTCACGGCCCTGGAGCACGGCAGCGCGGTGGACCGGTGGGCGCTGTCGGCGGTCCTGGCGGCCGTCGTCTGCGGCTCGGCGCTCACCACCGCGTACACCCTCCGCTTTCTGTGGGGGGCCTTCGCCCGCAAACCGGGCCTCCCGGACACCCCCGTACACCCGGTCAGCTCCTCCTTCCTCGCCCCGCCCGCGCTGCTCGCGGCGGGGTGTCTGGTCCTCGGGCCCGGTGTCTTCCTCCTGGACGGGCTGCTCGGCGCGTACGCCGCCGCCTTCCCCGCCCCCGCGCACCCCTACCACCTGGCCATCTGGCACGGACTCGGTACGGCGCTGCTGCTCTCCGGGGCCGCCTGGGCGGCCGGTCTGGCGCTGTTCCTCGCGCGCGGGCCGGTGGTGCGGCTGTCGCGGCGGGTGGCCTGGCCCACCGCCGACCGGGTCTTCGGGATGGGGCTGCTGGGGCTCGAACGGCTGGCGTTGCAGGTCACCGGCTTCTTCCAGCGCGGTTCGCTGCCCGTCTACCTCGCCACCGTGCTGCTGGTGATGCTCGCCGGACAGCTCGCCGTGCTCCTCGTCGACCGGCCCTGGCACGGCGCCTCCCCGCCCCGGCTGTGGGACTCGCCGGTGCAGGGCGTTCTCGCCGTGCTGACCTGCGCCGCCGCGCTGCTCTGCGTCCAGGTGCACCGCCGGATGAAGGCCGTGGTGCTGGCCGGGATGACCGGCTACGGCACCGGGCTGCTCTTCGTGGTGCAGGGCGCCCCCGATCTGGCGCTCACCCAGTTCTGTGTGGAGACCGTCTCGCTGCTGGTCTTCGTCCTGGTGCTGCGCCGGATGCCGGTGTACTTCCAGGAGACCATCAGCCGGTGGCGGCTGATGGTGCGGGTGCCGGTGGCGCTCGCCGTCGCGGCGACCGTCGCCGTCGCGCTCTGGGTGACGGCCGCCGCCCGGCGCGCGGACCCGGCGGGCCAGGCGCTGGTGACGGAGACGGCCCACCACGGGGTCAAGGACGTGGTGGCCACGATCCTCGTGGAGTACCGGGCCTGGGACACGCTCGGCGAGTCGGCCGTGCTCGCCACCGCCGCCGTGGGCGTCACCAGCCTGATCTATCTCCACCGCCGCACCCGCTCCGCCTACGAGCCGGTGGCGGAGCCGCTGCCGCCGCCGGGGGAGCCGGCCGGGCGCACGGCCTGGTCCTACGGCTCACGGACCGTCACCCCCGTGCCCGCGCCGGAGGACAACGCGCCCGAGCGCACCTGGCTCGCCGGCGGTGCCACCCTCGCGCCCGAGTACCGCTCGGTCGTCCTGGAGGTGGTGGCCAGACTGGTCTTCCACCCCATTCTCGTGCTCTCCGTCTATCTGCTGTTCTGCGCGGAGAACCTGCCGGGCGGCGGTTTCGTCGCCGGGCTCGTCGCCGGGGTGGCGCTGATGGTGCGCTATCTCGCGGGCGGACGGTTCGAACTGGGCGAGGCGGCCCCCGGCCACGCCGGCCTCTTCACCGGGCTCGGCCTCTTCCTCTCCGCCGGGGTCGCCCTGCTCGGGCTCGCCGAGGGCACCGCGCTGCACGCCTTCTCCCACGAGGGGCGTCTGCCGGTGATCGGTGACTTCCACGCCGGTACGCCGGTGCTCTTCGACACCGGTGTCTATCTGCTGGTCCTGGGCGTGGTCCTGGACATCGTGCGGGCGCTCGGCGCCAAGGTGGACCGCCAGATCGAGCGGGAGGCCGCCGGGCGGGAGGCGGCGGGATGACGGTCAGTCTCAGTCTGCTGGTGACCGCCGGGGTGCTGTGCGCGGTGGGCGGTGTACTGCTGCTGATGCGGGCGCTCAGCCGCATCCTGCTCGGCGCGGTGATCCTCGGCAACGGGATCAATCTGCTGATGCTGTGCGCCGGGGGAGCGGCGGGGCAGGCGCCGCTGCTCTACCCGGGCGTCGACCTCGCCCGGGTGACCGATCCGCTGCCCCAGGCGATCGCGCTCACCGCCATTGTCATCACCCTCGCCACCACGGCGTTCCTGCTGTCGATGGCGTACCGGAGCCAGCGTGTCAGCGGTACGGACGAGGTGCAGGACGACATCGAGGACCGGCGGGTCGCGCTCCGCGCCGAGGTGCAGGAGCAGCGCGCCGCCCTGCGGGAGCTGCACGGGCCCCGGGGGCGGGGGCCGGAGGGGGACCGGGCCGAGTACCGCACCCAGCGCAAACGGCTGCGCGCCATGCTGCGGGAGGACCGGGCGCTTCAGGCGCGGGCGCGGGACGCCTCGGGCGATCTGTGGAACGACATCGTGGGGGAGGACCCGGAGGACCCGGAGGTTCCGGAGGACCCCGGGAGCGGGGAGGGCTCGGCGACCGCGATCCGGGAGGGCTCCGGGAGCCGGGAGGGGGCCCCGGAGCGGGGTCCCGCCGAGGGCCCCCCGCGCCCCGAGGGCCCCCCGCGCCCCGAGGGCCCCCCGCGCCCCGGCGGCTCCGAACACCCGGACCGCCCCGACGGCCCCCCGCCGGCCGAAGACCCCGGGGCACCCGACGACCCCCACCCCCAGGGACCGCCCCGATGAACGCCGCCGCCAGCGCCCTCGTCCCCCTCCCCGTGCTGCTCCCCCTCCTCGCGGCCGGCTTCGAACTCGCCCTCGGCACCCGCTTCCCGCGCGGTCAGCGGGTGGTCAGCGTGGTGGTCCTCACCGCCGTCCTCGGGCTCTCCGTCGCCCTGCTGATCGCCGCCGACCGGCACGGCCCGATCACCGTCCACCTCGGGGACTTCGCCCCGCCGCTCGGCATCACCCTGGTCGCGGACCGGCTCTCCGGGCTGATGCTGACCGTCTCCTCCGCCGTCACTCTCTGCGTGCTGGTCTACTCCCTCGGCCAGGGCATGGCCGACCGCGACGACCGCACCCCGCTCGCCGTCTTCCATCCGTCGTATCTGCTCCTCGTGGCGGGTGTCTCCGACACCTTTCTCGCCGGTGACCTGGTCAATCTCTATGTCGGCTTCGAGATGATGCTGGTGGCGAGCTTTGTGCTGCTGACCCTCGGCGGCACGGCGTCCCGGGTGCGGGCCGGCTCCACCTATGTCGTGGTCTCGCTCACCTCCTCCATGGTGTTCTTCACCGCCGTCGCCCTGACCTACGCGGCGGCCGGCACCGTCAATCTCGCCCAGCTCGCGGTGCGTTTCGAGGAGCTGCCGCTGGGGGTGCGGACGCTGCTGGAGGCCACCCTGCTGACGGTGTTCGCGGTGAAGGCCGCCGTCTTCCCGCTCGCCGCCTGGCTCCCCGACTCGTACCCCACCGCCCCCGCACCGGTCACCGCCGTCTTCGCCGGCCTGCTCACCAAGGTCGGTGTGTACTGCATGCTCCGTACGGAGACGCTGCTGTTCCCCGGCAACCGGCTGGGGCATCTGCTGCTGGCCGCCGCGCTCGCCTCGCTGGTGATCGGGGTGCTCGGCGCGGTGGCGCAGACCGATCTCAAGCGGCTGCTGTCCTTCGTCCTGATCAGCCATATCGGCTACATGGTCTTCGGGATCGGCCTCGGCTCCCGGGCCGGGCTCGGCGGCGCGATCGTCTACGTCGTGCACCACATCACCGTGCAGACGGCGCTGTTCCTGGTGGCCGGGCTGATCGAGCGGCGCGGCGGGACCACCGAGCTGACCCGGATCGGCGGTCTGGCGCGGGCGGCGCCGCTGCTCGCCGCGCTCTTTCTGCTGCCCGCGCTGAACCTCGCCGGCATTCCCCCGATGTCGGGGTTCATCGGGAAGCTGGAGCTGTTGCGGGCCGGTGTCGCGGAGGCCGGCGGCTGGGCGTACACCCTGGTCGCCGCCGCCTCCCTGACCAGTCTGCTCACGCTGTACGTGATGGCCAAGGTGTGGAACCTCGCCTTCTGGCGGGCCGCGCCCCCCGGCCGGCCCGAGCGGGGCACGGTCCTGGAGGAACAGGACACGGAGGAGGACAGCGAGGAGGAGACGGACGAGACGGAGGCCGCCCGGGACGGCGGTGACGGCGGTGACTTCGGCGACAGACAGGGCGAGCGGGACGGGCAGGACGGACGGGACGGACGGGACGGACGGGACAGTCGTGAGGACCGGGGCACCCGGGCCCGGGACGGGGCATCGGCGCCCGGCCCCGCCGGGCAGGCCGTCACCGCCACCCTCTCCGGCCGGGCCATCACCACGACCACCGACCGCCCCCCGCCCACCATGATCTGGGCGACGGCGGCCCTGGTGCTGCTGTCGCTCGCGTACACCGTGCTGGGCGACCCCTTCACCTCGCTCGCCGACCGCGCGGCGGGCGAACTCCTGGAACGCTCCCCCTACATCGAGGCGGTGCTCGGCCGGTGACGCCCCCATGATCTCCCTGAGATTCCACGATCCCGATCTCCCCCCGTACAGCTGTGCGGTGGTGGGCCGCCGGCGGCGGGTTCTCGACCTGCCGCTGATCGCCTGGCTCACCGTCATCTGGGTGCTGCTGTGGGGGACTCTGAGCTGGGCCAATGTACTGACCGGTCTGCTGGTGGCCGTGGTCGTCTGTCTGGTCTTCCCGCTTCCGGTGGTCAATCTGGGGCTGCGGCTCCATCCGCTGGGCATCGCCCGGCTGGTGGTCCATCTGCTCTGGGACATGTACGCCTCCGGGCTGCGGGTCGCCCGCCCGATGTTCGACAGCCGGCCCTACCAGGCGGCCGTGCTCGCGGTCCCGTTGCGCTGCCGCAGCGATCTGATGCTCACCGCCACGGCGGTGGCCGTCTCCAATGTCCCCGACGGCTCGGTGGTGGAGGTGCGCCGGGCCAACGCCACGCTCTTCGTCCACATCCTGGAGGCGGACGACCCGGAGGCGGCGGCCCGGGCCCGGAGTTCGGTGTGGCGGATGGAGGAGCTGATCGTACGGGCCTTCGGCGACCGGGACGAGATCGCCCGGGTGCGCCGGACCCCGCCCCTGCCGCTCGGGGAGGACGGGCGGTGAGCGCGGCCAGGACGGTCGACCAGGTGCTGCTCACCGCGGCGGCGGTGATGATCATCGCCGCCGGGGTGCTGGTGCTCTACCGGCTCTGGCGCGGCCCCTCCATGCTGGACCGGGCGATGGCGCTCGATGTCTGCGCCGCGCTGATGATCGCGGGCATCGGGGTGCGGTCCGCGATCAGCAGGGAGGCGTACTACTTCCCGGTCATGCTGGTGCTGGCCTTTCTGGGGTTCACCGGGTCGGTGGGGATCGCCCGCTTCATCGCGGTACGGGACCGTGCGCCCGACCGGCCCGACCGGCCCGCGTCCGCCGATCCGGGGGAGGAGCGGCCGTGAGCGGCTGGGCGCAGACCGCCGACACCGCCGGGGCCGTGCTGCTCTTCCTCGGAGCGGCGGTCGGTCTGCTGGGCGCCATCGGGATGCTGCGGCTGCCCGATGTCCTCTCCCGCAGCCACGCCGCGACCAATCCCCAGTCGCTGGGGATGCTGCTGGTGCTGGTGGGGGTCGCGCTGCGGCTGCGCAGCGGTATCGATCTCGGCACCCTGGGCCTGATCGGGTTCTTCCAGCTGCTGACCGGTCCGGTCTCCTCCCATCTGGTGGCCCGGGTGGCGTACCGCACCGGGCATGTCGGGCGGGAGGGGCTGCTCTACGACGAGTTGGACGAGCAGCTCAGCGGGCGTCCGCCGATCCGGGACAGTGAATGACGAGAATGAACAGAGTGTTCACCGTGATTGGTTGACAGCATGTCGTGTGTTCTCCGATGCTGGGGACATGCCGGAGCAGCCGAACGACCCCACAGCCCTTCCGACCGCCCATCCCGCTTCCGACCACGCGCCCGACCCCGCCATCGAACCTGCTGCCGAACCTGCCACCGACCTCGATCCCTTCACGCCTCCGGACGCGGACGAGGCGCGGGCGCGCCGGGTGCCCGCCTCCCTCTTCCGTATCGCCGAACGGCACGCGGCCACCGACGAACAGCGCCGCCGCCAGACACACCCCGCGGTCCTCGCCCCGCACGAGGCCATCAGGCTGGTGGCGTTCCTGCTCAGCGGCGCCGCGCTGCGCGATGGAGACGAACCGGACGTGGACCACGCGGACCTCACCGCCGCGCTGAGCCTCATCCCCACGGCACGGGGAGAGATGGACGAACTGGAGGCCGGGTTGCTGCGGATGGCCCGGGGGCGCGGGATGACCTGGCCCGAGATCGCCTTCGGTCTCGGTCTCGGCACCCCGCAGGCCGCCCGCCAGCGGTACGAACGGCTGGCGGACCGGACCGCCGCCGACTAGGGAGTTTCTTTCGGACCGGACCGGACCGGACCGGATTGGGCCGGGCCGGGCCGGACCGGATGGGGCCGGGCCGGTGAGCGGGGCGCGGTGCCAGGGCTCGCGAGCCGGCGAGATCCGGGAGGGACGGCCCAGCGGTCCGTCCGGGGCGAAAATCGTTGGTGCGCCGGTACGGGCCGTTGCTACCGTTCCTGTCGCCCGGCCGGCCGGCCGGGCGATGGACCGCCACCGGGCTTCCCCAGCCCTGGAAAGCAGTGATGTATGCTCCGGCCCGAGCCGAGCCAGCCTCGACGAACCGTGCGTCCGTCCGGTCTCTGACGTCCGGCGTCCGCCGGTGCGCTGCTCCGCCGCGCTCCACCATGTTTCGCCGAGGACCGCTCGGCCTCCTCCTGCTGCCAACGCGTCAAGCCTTCAGCAAGGAGCCATCCGGGTGTCCATCAACAGAAGCACCAACAGAACCAGTACCAGTAGCAGCACCAGTACCAGCACCAGCACCGGCCATGTCCAGCGGGACGATGTGCCCGAGCCGAGTCCGGTCCTGCGGACGAGCACGTTCGGATGTGTGCGCTGCGGTCTGACCGTGGCCGCGCTCGGTCCGGACGGCACCCGCCGCAACCACTGCCCGAGCTGTCTGCACTCCCGGCACGTCCACGACCGGGTCGACGGCGGCCCGTCCGACTGCCGGTCGCGGATGACCCCGATCTCCATCGCCGTGCTCAGAAGCGGCGACTGGATGCTCATCCACCGCTGCACCCGCTGCGACGAGCTGACCTCCAGCCCCATCAGCGGGGACGACAACCAGCTCATCCTGATGCGCATGGCCGTACGGCCGCTCGCCCAACCGCCCTTCCCGCTCGAAGTCTTCGCCGATATGTGACGACGAGCGGTGCCGAGGACGGAGGAGAGACGGCCATGCCGAGAAAGAGAAACCGGAACCGGAACGGCGCCCGCCCCCAGCGCCGCAAGGACGTACTGCACAGCCGGGGCACCACGGGCGGAGGGGACGCGTTCCGGTGTGTGGGCTGCCGGCTCGATGTGCCGCTGGCCGCGCCCGGCACCGCCCATCGCAACCACTGCCCGCACTGCCTCAGCAGTCTCCATGTCGACCGGCGGCTGCCGGGCGACCGGGACTCGGGCTGCCGGGGGCGGATGGCTGCGCTGAGCGTCTCCGTACGGCCCGATGGGGAGTGGATGATCATCCACTCCTGTCTGAGCTGCGGTGAGCTGAGCGCCAACCGGATAGCCGGGGACGACAACGCCCTGGCGCTGGTACGGATCGCGGTACGGCCCCTCGCCGACCGGAGCGTTCCCGTGCGGGCGCTGCTGTCGCTCTAGGGGTACGGATACGGGAGGGCCGCCTGGGTCACCGACAGTCCGAACACCCAGCTCAACGGCCGGCGCAGCTCGCTCCGCTTCCGCTTCGTCAGTGCCATGGCCGGGGTGCTGG
>NZ_JBEOYB010000064.1:0-49804 GCF_040296845.1 Streptomyces sp. NPDC001985 | reverse complement strand
TTCCCGCGCGCCGGGTCCTGGTGGCTTTTCCCCCCCCCCGTTCTCTTTTGCGGGCGCGGGGCCCGCCCCCGGGGGGGGGGCCCTTTCCCGGCGTTCGGTTCACGGGCCCCCGCCGGGCCGGCGGTCAGGCTCCCCAGCGCAGGGCGATCGTGTCCCCGACGTTGATCACCCGGGCGCGGGAGGCGGCGGCGAGGGCCGAGCCGTCCGTGCTCACCTTCCAGGTGCCGGAGCCGCTGTTGGCCTTGCCGTTGAGCGCGGTGATCGCGCCGGTGCCCGACGAGGGCGTCACGGCGGTCACACAGCCGGCCGGTGTCGCCGCCGAAGCGGCGGCGTCCAGCACGTTTCCGAGGGTGGTCGTGGCGCCGGTGGGCGTGAGGGCCACGGAGCAGACCTTGAGCGCCCCCGCGCCGTCGTCGACGGTGAGGGCGAGTTCGGTGGCCGTCCCCGGGGTGAAGGCGCTCGCCGCCACCCATCGCGGCGCGCCCGCCGTGACCGGTGTGGGCGGGGCGGCGGTGAAGCCGCCGCCCGCGACGGCGCGCAGGGCGTCGACGGAGGAGTAGGCGGAGGGCGTGGTGTCGGTCGGCTTGTACTTGAAGCCGCCGCCGGGGTTGTACTGGTTGGCGATGAGGAAGTCGACCGGGGTCCTGCCCATCGAGGTGAGGAAGTCGCCGGTCTGCGGGTTGATGCCACAGGCGTTGAGCCCGGCGACGGCCCAGCCGTTGGAGTTGGTGTTGGCGCCGTACAGGGAGTCGAAGGCCCCGTTCGCGGGGAGCAGTCTGGTCTTGAGGAACGCCTTGGCCTGCACGATGTCGGCGTCCGTGTTCGGGACTCCGGCGGTGCACAGGGCCGCCATGGCGGCGCCGGTCATGTCCACGTCGCTGGGTGCGTTGAGACGGGTCGGGTTGCCCTCGGCCTTCTGGTAGTCCCAGCCGCCGTCGTTGTGCTGGTTGGCCCGGACCCGGGTGGTTATCCGGTCGGCGAGGGCCTGGGGGACGCGCTGGGCGCCGCTCTGCGTCCTGGCCCCGTTGAGGGCGAGCGCGGCGAAGACCGTGCCGTTGAAGTTGCCCGAGGGGCCGAAGTAGCCGGCCTCGGCGGTCTGCCAGTAGCCGTAGATGTCCGCGATGAGATTGCGGGACGGGGAGACCCGGGCCGGGTCGATGCCCGCGGCGTAGGCGTTCAGCGTGGCGCGCTCGTAGTCCGTGACGACCGGGGTGGCGGAGGGCCAGGCCGCGGTGGAGAGCAGGTTCCGGTAGACGGTGCGGGCGTTCTTGGTGGTGTCGCCGCCGGGGGCGACATCGGCGACGGCGGTGCCGGCCGCGGCGAGGGCGCCGAAGGCCCACTCGCTGGAGAGGCCGGACCCGGCGTAGGAACCGTCTGCGGCCTGGAGGGACTTGAGGTAGGCGACACCGTTCGTCTTCGAGGTGGCGATCTGCGCGGGGGACGAGGTCGCGGACGCGGGGAGCACGGTCAGGGCGAAGGCCCCGAGCGCGGCGGGGATCGCCAGGGCGAGGCGTCGGGAGGTCGGAGGACGGGACATGGGGGCCACTCCTGTGATGACAGGGACTCCGGCGGCACCCATGCCGAAGGGAGCCCTCCCGGCCGGGGGGTGCGGGGCCGTCGTCCAAGCGCGTGGTACGGCGTCGAATGCTGCTTCACCGCATGGGCATTCGGGCTCGGTACGGCCCTCGTGCCGTCCCACACCGCTGCGCGTCAGCCCCGGATTCGCACCGGATTCCCCCATGTGGCAGCCCTGGACGCTACCGGAGAGACCACCCGGCCACCAGAGCGGGAAGCACAGCGGCCCCGGACCGCGCGGGTGGGATTCAGGTCACCTTGACGCTGTCTTCGTCCGCGTGTTCCAATCCCGCTGATACAGACTCAACTTCAGGGAAAGCCGGTCGAATTCCGGCGCTGACCCGCAACCGTGGGCCCGGCAGCAGCCGGGCGAGCCGGATTGCCTGAAGGACTGATTCCAGCGAGAAGCGCCGTCGCGGACTACGGCGTGGTCGACCGGCTCTCCCCGTGCCCCGCTCGAACTCGAAGCGGACGGAGCCCCTCCGCCACGCCCTGCCGCCCGGAGGACACGAGGGGCCGTGGTGGGGACAGGCGTACGGAGACGGTGGGCGGGCCCGGCCGCGCTGGTGACGGCGGTGGTCCTGCTCGCGGGCACGGGTGTGTCCCTGGCCGCCGCTCCCCCGGCCGCGGCCGATCCGGTCAACCGGTGCACGGCCACCCGGGGCGCCATCGTCGCGGTGGACTTCGGCCCCTTCGGCGGCGGTGTCGCGCGCGGCTGCGACACCACCCCCACCACCGGCTACGAGCTGCTGCGCGAGGCCGGTTTCACCACCGCCGGGACCGGTCACGACGGCCCCGCGTTCATCTGCCGGATCGGTCACGGCTCGTTCGACTCCGGCAGGCAGTACCCGACTCCGGCGACCGAGGACTGCGTGCTCACCCCGCAGGCCACCGCGTACTGGTCGTACTGGGTCGCCTCGCGGGACGCATCGGAGTGGAGCTACAGCCATCACGGGGCGATGGACCGCCGGCCGAAGCCGGGCGACGTGGACGCGTGGGTCTACGGCGGCACCGACGTCGGCGGCAGCACCGGCAAGCCGGACTTCAGCCCCGACGAGGTCCGCGCGGAGGGCCTGCCACCGGCTCCCGACCCCGAGGCCCCCGCCGTTCCGCCGGGTGAGGTGAACATCGCCAAGGCCGCCTCCTGGGTGCGGGGCAAGCTGACCCGCGGCGACCGGGTGGTGGACGACGGCGGCGAAACCCCCAACCATCTGCTGACCACCGAGGCCGCGTACGCGCTCGCCGCGGCGGACGGCCGGAGCCGCACCGTGGACCGGATCGCCGCCTTCCTCGGCTCCCGGGCGACGGCCTACGCCTACCCGGAGGGGACGGACGCGGCCCCGGACGCGGCGGCGGCGGCCCGTCTCGCGCTGGTCGCCACCAGCACCGAGAAGGACCCGCGCGATGTCGGCGGGCACGATCTGCTCACCGGTCTCGCCGACCATGTCTGTCCGACCGGTTCGGACTCCGGTGTCCACGTTCCCGGGTGCACCGCCCGGGGCGACTTCCGCAACGCGACGTACACCGAGGCGCAGGCGCTGGCGCTGCTGGCGCTGCTGCGGGGCGGTGAACGGCCCCCGGCCCACGCGGTGACCCGGCTGACCCGGGCCCAGTGCCGGAGCGGCGGTTTCGCCGCGAGCCTCGGCCACACCGTCTGCGACGGCGATCTCCTCAGCACGGGTGCGGCCGTCCTGGCGCTGCGCAAGGCCGGCGGTCACCCGGGGCAGCTGGGCAAGGCGCGCACCTATCTGCGGAAGAGCCAGTTCCCCAGCGGCGCCTTCCCCGGCTGGACCGGGAGCACCACGGGCCATGTGATCTCCACCGCGTACGCCGCCCAGGCGCTGCGGGCCCTCGGCGACACCGTCCGTGCCGACGCCGCCGTCTCCTGGCTCTCCCGGCAGCAACTCCCCGATGGGGGCTTCGGGTTCGATGAGGACGCGACGGACGCGTCCGTCTACGCGACCTCGGTCGCCGTCCTCGCCGGGAAGGACACCAGTCTCGCCCGGCTGACCACGGAGCCCCGCCCGGCCAAGCCCCCGACCGGGCCCCCGACCGAGCCGCCGGCCGGCGACGGCGAGGGACCCGACCTGAAGAAGGGGGTCGCCTATCTGACCGGCGCGGCCAACCTCCGGCAGGGGCGGTTCTACGGCACCGGCGGCGCCCCCGCGCGGGCGGACTTCGGCCTCACCATCGACGGCGCCTACGCGCTCGCCGCGACCGGTCTCGACAACGGCAAGCTGCGGGGCGTCGTCGACTTCCTGGACGGCGGCGGCGAGGACGGCGAGGGCCGCACCGTCCACGACTGGACCAAGCTGGGCACCGCGTACGCCGGCGGCGGCTACATCGGCAAGACCGCCGTGCTCGCCCAGGCCGTCGGCCGCGACCCGCGCGACTTCGCCGGCGAGGATCTGATCGCGGGGCTCGCGAAGGCCGTCTGCGCCCGGCCCAGCGCCGCCCCGGACCGCAGCTGTCCCGCGCGGGGCGCCTACACCTGGGCGCCCTCCGTCTTCGCCCAGTCGCTCGCGGTCATCGCGCAGCTCAGGGCCGGTGAGAAGAGCGCGGCGGCGGCCCCCGTCGCCTACCTGGTGAGCCTTCAGCACTCCTCCGGCGCCTGGCCCAGCCTCGTCCCCTCCACCGGCGACTCCGACGTGGACTCCACGGCCATCGCCGCCATGGCCCTGGACCTCGTCGGGGAGCCGGGGACCGACAGGGCCGTCGACCGGGCCCTCGCGTGGATCGCGACCCGGCAGTTCGCCGATGGCGGCTTCCCCGGTGCCGCCGGGAACTCCGTGAACTCCGCCGCCCTCGCGGTGCAGGGCCTGTCGCTGGACGCCCCCCGGTACGGCAAGCAGATCGCCAAGGCGCGGAAGTTCCTGGCCGCGCGGCAGAACGGCGACGGCGGCTTCAATGTCGCGAAGGAGGGCCAGCGCGGCTCCGATCTGCGCGCCTCGACCCAGGCCGTGGGGGGCAGCACCGGTGTCTCCTTCGGGACGCTGACCCGCGATCTGAGCGGTACGAGCCCGCAGCCCGCGCCCGCGCCCACCCCCTCGCCGAGCCCCTCGTCGTCCTCGTCGTCCACCCCCGACATCGTCACGGACGGTACGGACGGAGCGGACGGCACCGCCGGCACGGACACCGGCGGCGACCGGGCCCACGGCTCCGGCGGTGAACTGGCCTCCACCGGCGTCCCGGCGGCCTCGCTCGCGGCCGGCTCCGCCGCGCTGGTCCTGACGGGCCTCGCCCTGACCGCGGTGTTCCGCGACCGCCGCCGCACCCGGGAAGGGAGCCCGTCATGAGAGGGTTCGCCGCCCGCACGGCCCGGCCGGCCGTCGCCCTGGGCCTGGTGGGCGCGGCCCTGGGCGCGACCACCGGCCCCGCCTCCGCCGCCCCGCAGCCCATGGGCCGGTGCACCACCACTTCCGGCGCCGTCCTGGCCGTCGACTTCAGCACCTGGGGCGGTCCGATCCACCGCTCGTGCGGCACCACGCCGACGACCGGCCACGAACTCCTCAACCAGGGCGGCTGGCGGACCACCGGCACGGGCCACGACGGTCCGGCGTTCATCTGCCGGATCGGGTACAGCGGCCACCGCGGCGGCAAGCAGTTCCCGCCGCCCGAGCAGGACGACTGCGTACTGACCCCGCCCGCGTCCGCCTACTGGTCGTACTGGCACGCCGACGCCGGGGAGAACACCTGGGAGTACAGCCAGTTGGGCGCGATGCTCTACAGGCCGAAGCCCGGCAGCGTCGATCTCTGGATCTTCGGCGGCACCGACCTCGAAGGCACCACGGGCCGTCCGAGCGTCACCCCCGACCAGCTGCGCGCCCGCAACACCCGGCCCACCGGGGGCGGGGCGCCCGCCGGCTCCCGGCCCACGGAGAGGACGGACCCGCCGCCCGGGACCGGCACCGGTCCCGCCCCGACCCGGACGGCCGTCCCCGCCCCCGCTCCCACCCGGACGCGGCCCACCGCCACCCCGCCGGTGACGGCCTCCGCCCCGCCGAAGAGGAAGCCCTCCTCCCGGACGTCCGCGCCGGTCCCCCCGAGCGCACCGCCGTCCTCCTCGCGGCCCCCCGCCACCGCGCCCGGGAGCGGCACCGTGACGGAGGCCGCCGAGATCGTCGACGCCGCCCCGGCGGGGGACGCCGGGCACGACTCGGGGTCGTTCCTCCCCGTGCTCGCCGCCGGCGGACTGATCCTCGCCGTCGCCGGCGCCGCCGTGGTCGCGGCCAGACGCCGCCGCCGCGCCGGCTAGCGCCGATGGCCGCCCCCGTCACCCGCCCGCCCGCCACCGCCCCGCAGCCGGACGCGGGCGGACGGCGGCTGCCCCGCACCCTCCACCCCGTGGCCTGGTGGATCTGGGCCCTCGCCCTCGCCACCGCCGTCAGCCGCACCAACAATCCGCTGCTGCTGTTCCTCGTCCTCGCCGTCCTCGGCTATGTGATCACCGCGCGCCGCACCGAGGCCCCCTGGGCCCGGGGGTTCACGTACTACCTCTGGCTCGCGCTGATCGTGGTGGCGATCCGGGTGGTGTTCCGCGCCGTGTTCGCCACCGGCATCACCCCGCGCGACCACTTCCTCTTCTCCCTCCCGCGCGTCCCGACGCCCGACTGGTACGCCGGCATCGAGATCGGCGGCCCCGTCTCGCTGGAGGCGCTGCTCTCCGCCGCCACCGACGGGCTGCGGATCGCCTGCATGCTGTGCTGCGTCGGCGCGGCCAACACGCTCGCCAACCCCAAGCGCGCCCTGCGGGTGCTGCCCGGGGCGCTGTACGAGCTGGGGGCCGCCGTCACCGTCTCGCTCAGCGTCGCCCCGCAGCTCGTGCAGAGCGTCCAGCGCGTGCACCGGGCGCGGCGGCTGCGCGCCGGGCGGACCAGGGGGCTCCGCGCCCTGCGCGGGATCGTCGTGCCGGTGCTGGAGGACGCGCTCGAACGCTCCCTGCGGCTGGCCGCCGCCATGGACTCGCGCGGCTACGGCCGGGCGGGCACGGCCACCCGGGCCTCGCGGCGGCTCACCGGGGCGCTGATGCTGTCCGGGATGTGCGGGCTGTGCGCCGGGGCGTACGGCCTGCTGGACGCCACCGCGCCCCGGCTCCTCGGGCTGCCCGCGATGGCGGCCGGGGCGCTGCTCTGTGTCGCCGGGCTGCGCCTCGGCGGCCGGCGGGTCACCCGCACCACCTACCGCCCGGACCCCTGGCGCCTCGCCGAGTGGGCGGTCGCCGGCTGCGGGGTGCTCTCGGCGGTCGTCCTCTTCGGCAACACGGGTTTCGACGCCGCCGAACTCAACCCGTCCATCCATCCGCTGAGCTGGCCCACGCTCCCGCTGGTGCCGACCGCCGCGATCCTGCTCGCCGGGGCCGCCGGATTCCTCGCGCCCCCGCCGACGGCACCCGCCCCGGCGCCCGTCCCCCCGCCCGTACCGCCCCAGCGCACCGCGGCCGCCACATGATCACCTTCGACCGGGTCAGCGTCCAGTACGAGGACCGGGCGGAACCCGTTCTGCGCGATGTCGACCTGACGGTGGACGAGGGGGAACTCTGCCTGGTCGTCGGGCACACCGGTGTGGGCAAGTCGACCCTCCTGGGCGCCGTCAACGGTCTGGTGCCGCACTTCACCGGCGGCACCCTGTACGGGCGGGTCACCGTCGACGGCCGCGACACGGCCGGCCATCCGCCGCGTGAACTCGCCGATGTGGTCGGGGTGGTGGGCCAGGACCCCCTGGACGGCTTCGTCACCGACACCGTGGAGGAGGAACTCGCCTACGCCATGGAGCAGTTGGCGGTCCCGCCGGCCACCATGCGCAAGCGCGTCGAGGAGACGCTCGACCTGCTGGGCCTCGCCGATCTGCGCCACCGCGCCCTGTACGAACTCTCCGGCGGCCAGCAGCAGCGCGTGGCCATCGGCTCGGTGCTCACCGCCCATCCCCGTGTCCTGGTCCTCGACGAGCCCACCTCGGCCCTCGACCCGTCGGCGGCGGAGGAGGTGCTCTCCGCCGTGACCCGGCTCGTCCACGACCTCGGCGTGACCGTCCTCGTCGCGGAGCACCGCCTCGAACGGGTCGTGCAGTACGCCGACCGGGTCATCCATCTTCCGGGCGCCGGCCGGGTGGTGTCCGGGACGCCCGCCGAGGTCTTCCGCACGTCCTCCATCGCGCCGCCGATCGTGGAGCTGGGCCGGGCGGCGGGCTGGTCCCCGCTGCCGCTCTCCATCCGGGACGCCCGCCGGGCGGCGGCCCCGCTGCGCACCCGGCTCGCCCCCGTGCCCCCGCCCCCGGCCCGGCCGCCGGTGGCGCCCGCCGCGGCCGGGGGGCCGCCGCTGCTGACGGCGCGCGGGATCACCGTGAGCCACCGGCGCGTTCCGGCGGTCCGCGAGGTGGATCTCGACCTGCACGGCGGCCGCGTCACCGCGCTGATGGGCCGCAACGGCTCCGGGAAGTCCTCCCTGCTGTGGGCGCTCCAGGGCTCGGGCCCCCGGGCGGCGGGGACCGTCGAGGTCGTGTCGGCGGTGACCGGGAAGCGGGCCGATCCGCGCGGACTCCCCCCGGCCGACGCGCGCCGGCTCGTCGGCCTCGTACCGCAGACACCCACCGATCTGCTGTATCTGGAGAGCGTCGGGCAGGAACTCGACCAGGCCGACCGGGAGTCCCTGACCGGCCGGCCGGGCCCCGGCGCCCGGGCCGTCCTGGACCGGCTCGCGCCCGGGATCGACGGCACCACCCATCCCCGGGATCTCTCCGAGGGGCAGAAGCTGGCCCTGGTGCTGGCGATCCAGCTCGCCGCCGCCCCCCGGGTCGTGCTGCTGGACGAGCCGACGCGCGGGCTCGACTACCGGGCCAAGGCGGAGCTGATCCGGATCGTCGACGGCCTCGCGGCCGAGGGGCGGGCGGTGGTGATCTCCACCCACGATGTCGAGTTCGTCGCCCGGGCCGCCGACCGGGTCGTGGTGCTGGCCGAGGGCGATGTCGTGGCGGACGGTCCGACCACCGAGGTCATCGTCGCCTCGCCCGTCTTCGCCCCGCAGGTCGCGAAGATCCTGGCGCCGCTGCCGTATCTCACGGTGGCCCAGGCCGCCTCGGTGCTCCCGGGCGGCGGGGCGGGCTCATGACGCTCCCCGCGCTCCCCCGCGCCGCGACGGCGATCCGCGTCGGCCCGCGCGCCGCGGTCGTGATCGCCATGGCGGCCCTCCTCGGAGTCGTCGCCTTCTTCTGGCCGTTCCTCGTCGCCCCCGGAACGTTCGCCTCGCACTACGCGCCGCCGCTGATCTTCGGAGTGCTGCTCGTGCTGGTCCTGTGCGTGGTGGTCTCGGAGATCGCGGAGGGCGGGATCAGCTCGAAGGCCCTGGCCATGCTGGGGGTCCTCTCCGCCGTCAACGCGGCGCTGAGGCCGCTGGGCGCGGGGACCGCGGGCATCGAGACGGTGTTCTTCCTCCTGGTCCTGGCGGGACGGGTCTACGGCCCCGGGTTCGGCTTCACCCTCGGCTGCACCTCGCTGTTCGCGTCCGCCCTGATCACCGGCGGGGTGGGGCCGTGGATGCCGTACCAGATGTTCGGCTGCGCCTTCGTCGGCATGCTCGCCGGGCTCCTTCCCCGGGCCACCGGCCGCCGTGAGATCGTGCTGCTCGCCGTCTACGGCTCGTTCTCCGGCTATCTCTTCGGCTTTCTGCTCAACCTCTCCTTCTGGCCGTTCTCGCTGGACCCGGACAGCTCCATCGCGTATCTCCCCGGGCTGCCCTTCACCGAGCAGTGGCAGCGCTACATCGCCTTCGACATCGCCACCTCCCTGGGCTGGGACACGGGGCGCGCCGTCACCACCTTCCTCTGCGTCATCCTGGCGGGCCCCGCGGTGCTGACGGTTCTGCGCAGAGCCGCCCGGAAGGCGCGCTTCCAGGCCCCGGTCCGCTTCGCCGCGCCCCAGGGGGCCGGGGAGTCCCAGGAGCCCGCGGAGCGGGACGGGCCCCGGGCCGGGACGGACCCGGGGGCCCGTCCCGGCCCGGCGCGGTCAGGCGCCCCCGGTGGTCAGCCCTGAGCGGACTTCGCGGGCGGCGGCGACCAGATTCTCCAGGGAGGCGCGGGTCTCGGGCCAGCCGCGGGTCTTGAGGCCGCAGTCGGGGTTGACCCAGAGCCGCTCGGCGGGGATGGCCTCAAGGCCCTCGCGCAGCAGAGCGGCGGCCTCCTCGGCGCTGGGGACGCGCGGGGAGTGGATGTCGTAGACCCCGGGCCCGGCCTCGCGCGGATAGCCGTGCTCGGCGAGTTCCCGGGCGACCTGCATATGGGAGCGGGCGGCCTCCAGGCTGATGACATCGGCGTCGAGGTCGTCGATGGCCTGGACGATGTCGCCGAACTCGGCGTAGCACATATGGGTGTGGATCTGGGTGCCCGGCCGTACGCCGCTGGTCGTGAGGCGGAAGGACTCGGTGGCCCAGGCGAGGTAGCCGGCGTGGTCGGCGGCGCGCAGCGGGAGGGTCTCGCGCAGGGCGGGCTCGTCGACCTGGATGACGGAGGTGCCCGCGGCCTCCAGGTCGCCGACCTCGTCGCGCAGGGCGAGCGCGACCTGCCGGGCGGTGTCGCCGAGCGGCTGGTCGTCGCGGACGAAGGACCAGGCGAGCATGGTCACCGGCCCGGTGAGCATGCCCTTGACGGGCCGTTCGGTGAGCGACTGGGCCCAGGAGGTCCAGCGGACGGTCATCGGGTCGGGGCGGGAGATGTCCCCGGCGAGGACCGGCGGGCGGACATAGCGGGTGCCGTAGGACTGGACCCAGCCGTGCTGGGTGGCCAGATAGCCGGTGAGCTGCTCGGCGAAGTACTGCACCATGTCGTTGCGCTCGGGCTCGCCGTGCACCAGCACGTCGATCCCGGCCTTCTCCTGGAAGGCGAGGACATCGCGGATCTCGTCCCTGATGCGCTCCTCGTAGCCGGCGGTGTCGATGCGCCCGGCGCGCAGATCGGCGCGGGCGGTGCGCAATTCGGCGGTCTGCGGGAACGAGCCGATGGTGGTGGTGGGCAGCAGCGGCAGGCCGAGGCGGGCGCGCTGGGCGGCGGTCCGTTCGGGGTACGGCTGGGAGCGGCGGCCGTCCGCGTCGGTGACGGCGGCGGTACGGGCCCGTACCGCCGGGTCGTGGGTGAGGGCGGAACCGGCGCGGGAGGCCAGGTCGGCCCGGTTGGCGCTGAGTTCGCCGGCGATGGCGCCGGTGCCCTGGGAGAGGCCGCGCGCGAGGGTGACGATCTCGGCCGTCTTCTGCTTCGCGAAGGCGAGCCAGCGGGCGATCTGCGGGTCGATGTCGCGTTCGGCGGCGGCGTCCAGCGGGACGTGGAGGAGTGAGCAGGAGGTGGCCACGTCGACCCGGTCGGCGAGGCCGAGGAGCGTGCCGAGGGTGGCCAGGGACTTCTCGTAGTCGTTGATCCAGATGTTGCGGCCGTTGACGACACCGGCGACCAGCCGCTTGTCGCGCAGTCCGCCGATGGCGGCGAGGTCGGCGAGATTGCCGGCGGCGCGCTCGGTGAAGTCGAGGGCGAGGCCGTCGACGGGGGCCTTGGCGAGAACGGGCAGCGCCTCGCCGAGGCGGTCGAAGTAGGACGCGACCAGCAGCCTGGGGCGGTCGGCGAGCGCGCCGAGGTCGCGGTAGGCGCGGGCGGCGGCGTTCAGCTCGGCCGGGGTGCGGTCCTGGACCAGCGCGGGCTCGTCGAGCTGTGCCCACTCGGCGCCGGCGGCGCGCAGGTCGGCGAGGACCTCGGCGTACACCGGCAGCAGCCGGTCGAGGAGGGTCAGCGGGTCGAAGTCCGCCGCCACCCCGGGGGCGGGCTTGGCCAGCAGGAGATAGGTGACCGGTCCGACGAGGACCGGGCGGGGGCGGTGGCCGAGGGCGAGGGCCTCCTTCACCTCGGCCACCTGCTTGGCGGAGTCGGCGGTGAAGACGGTGCCGGGGCCGAGTTCGGGGACCAGGTAGTGGTAGTTGGTGTCGAACCACTTGGTCATCTCCAGGGGCGCGACGTCCTGGGTGCCGCGCGCCATGGCGAAGTAGCCGTCGAGGGGGTGCGCCGCGACGGCGTCGCGGTGCCGCTCGGGGACAGCGCCGACCATGACACTGGTGTCCAGCATGTGGTCGTAGTAGGAGAAGTCACCGGTCGGCACCTCGTGGACACCGGCGTCGGCGAGCTGCCGCCAGTTGGTCCGGCGGAGGCCCGCCGCGGTCTCCCGGAGGGCGTCGGCGGTGACGCGGCCCTTCCAGTACCCCTCGATGGCCTTCTTCAGTTCCCGGTTCTGTCCCTGGCGGGGGTAGCCGTACACGGTGGCCCGTGCTGCCGCGGCTGCGGACTGCGCTGTCACGGAACTCTCCTTCGCGAGATGTCTCGTTGAATCCCGGGACGGGACGAGAGCGCGAAGGGGGTGCCACAACGGACGGGTCCACGGCGCGCACGGGGCGCGCCGGTCCGCCTGCTCTGGTCGCCGACCCGCCCACGAGGTCACCGGGATGGCCGCGCCGGCGGGGGCCGTGCGCGGACAGCGGGCAGGTCTTCGGACTCGCGGGCGCGTCCGCCGGTCTCCCGGTGGACACCTACTGGCCGTCGCTTCCCAGAACCGTTTCCCGGCTCCAGTGCTCATGACGGCGGTCGTTCCCGCTCACCGCTGCGGGGCAGTCCCGGATTCCCACCGGGTTCCCTCTTGCGACGCGCCTGCCTGGCGGGCAGGGCGAACCAGCTGCGTCCGTCAGCCTAGAGGGATCGTCCGGGTTCGGACAGTACCGCTCACATCCCGGACCGTGACATGGGACACGGGCGGCTCCCCCGGCTCATGGGCCGGGCCCTGTCCGGCGCGGTGTGCGAGGACAGGGCCCGGTCCGGCGGGGCGGAGATGCGGCGGTCCGGGGACCCCGGCGCCTCCCGGCCGGCTCAGGCTCCGGTGAGGAACTCCACCAGGAGCCGGTTCACCTCGGCGGGCCGCTCCAGATAGCCGAAGTGCCCGGCGCCGGCCACGGTCTCCGAGCGGGCGCCCGGAATGGCGTCGGCCATCTCCTGGCCCAGATGCGGCGGGGAGAGCCGGTCGTCGGCGAAGGAGACCACCAGGGTCGGCGCGGTGATGGCGGCGAACGCGGAGACGCTCGGCGGGAATCCGGTGAGCGCGGCGACGAACTGCTCCCGGACTCCGGCCGACGGGGTGGCCGGTGCCATGGCGAGGATGGCGAGCCAGTCCTCGGCCTCGATCTCGTCCCGCAGGCTGGCGGGCGAGAGATTGGCCAGCGCGCCCAGCGCGGCCCGCACCTCCTCGGGGAGGGCCACGCGGTGGTCGTGCAGGGCGATCTGGGCCTGCGAGAAGACCGAGAGCGCCGCGTCCGTGCGGCCCCGGGTCGCCAGCAGGGCCAGCCGGTCGACCAGGTCGGGCCGGGTCAGCGCCAGTTGCTGGGCGGTCCGGGCGCCGAGCGAGGTGCCCACCACATGGGCGGGTCCCCCGGCCACCTTCTCGACCAGGCCGGCCAGGTCGTCGGTGAGGTCGTCCAGGGTGAAGCCCTCGGGGCAGGGGGAGCTGCCGCCCACGCCCCGGGGGTCGAAGACGATCACGCGCAGCCCGGCCGCGACCAGCGCGGGCACCTGGTGGGGGCGCCACACCCGGCCCGGCGAGCCGGCGCCCATGACGAGGACGACCGGGTCCCCGCCGCCGAACTCCTCGTACGCGAGGGTGATGCCACCGATCTCGATGGTCCGGGTCACGCGCCTGTCCTCTCGTTGCCCTCGACCGCCGCGGCGAGCGCCGTGAGCGCCGTGAGCCACAGGGCGGCCAGTTCCTGGATGTCCCCCGGGTCGCAGACACCGGGGTCGTACCGCCAGAGCGCCTCCACCACCGGGCCCCCGGGACCGGGGTGGACGGCGCAGATCAGCTCCAGCGGATACGGCTGGGCCGCGTCCGGTTCGCTGTCCTGCGGGAAGACCTCCCGCACCGCGTCGTCGACGACCAGCGTCCACGGGCGGCCCGGGTCGTCGCCGACGACCTGGTCGAGCCGGCCCAGATAGCTGAAGAACACCTCGGCACGCGCCGCGGCCGGCTCGCCGAGCAGACCGTGGTCGAACCCGCCGTGCGGCACCGCCGCCAGCTCCCCGCCCACCTTCTCCAGCAGGGCGAGCGCCGCCCCCCGGTCGTCCAGCGCCCCCTGGGGGGTGAGCCGGGGACCGGCCGTGCCCGTGTCGAGGGCGACGGGGTGGAAGACGTTGAACCAGCCCACGGTCCGCGAGGTGTCCACGGGTCCGCCGGCGGCTTCGAGGAAGGGGCCGACCAGGTCGTCCCGTCTGCCGTGTCCCTCCCGGACCACGGTGACCCCGCTGTCCGGCGGGTGCCCGTGACGCGCCCGCCAGCCGGCCTCCGCCAGGGCCACGGCCGTGAGCAGCGCGTTCTCGGGTGTGGTGCGCGCGGAGCGGATCAGCGCGCCGGTGGTGGCGGCGTCGGCCGTCACCCGGTGCGACACCAGCCGTCCCCGGGTGTGCACCGCGGGGTCGGCGGTCCGGCGGGCGATCCTCGGCGCCCGCTCGCTCTCCCGTGCCACGGCGCGCCAGTGGTCCAGCTGGGCGCGCGGCTCGGGCCCTTCGGCCCGGGCGGCCAGCGCCCGGGACCACTGGGCCATGGTGGTGCCCTCGGCGAGCGGAGGGGTGCCGGGGGACGCGTGGGCGGCGGCGAGGTCCTCCAGCAGGACGTGCCAGGAGACGATGTCGACCACCGCGTGGTGCACGGCGAGGAAGAGCCGGGCCGTCCCGGTCCGCGTCTCCCGCAGGAGGGCGCCCACCATCATCGCGCCGTTGTCCGGGTCGAGCCGCTCCCAGACGCGGTGGGCGCTCTCCAGGACCGCCCGGGAGGTCAGCCGCGGACACTCCTCCACGACCAGCACGGCGGGCACCGCGTCCGGCCCGGCCGGGACCAGGGCGAGCCGGCCGTCCGGTTCGCGCACGGTGCGGGCGGTGAGCTGCGGATGGGCGGCGCGCACCCGTTCCACCACCCGGTGGGCCTCGGCATCGGTGATGCCCCGGGGCAGCGAGATCAGCTGTGACTGGGCGAAGCGCCGGTAGGTGCCCAGGCGCCGCATCCACTCCAGCGCGGGGGTCCGCACCCGGGTCTCCCCGGCCTCCTCGCCGGCCGCCGTGCCCCCGGACGGACCGGGCGCGCCGGCGATCGCGCGGGCGACCTCGGCGGGGGTGCGGTGGACGGCGATCGTCCGGGGGGTGCAGTGCATCCCGGCGCGGCGCAGCTCGCCCACGAGCGTGATGGTGGCGATGCTGTCCATCCCCCGGTGGAACATGTCGTCGTCGACGCCGAGGTGCGGCTCGTCCAGCAGGGCGCGGGCCGCCCGGAGCACCGTCTCCTCCGCGGCGGTCGCCGGCGGGCGGGACGCGCCGGAGGACTCCCCGCTCCCCGTGGGGCGCGGCAGGGCGCGCAGATCCGCCTTGCCGTTGACGGTCAGCGGGATGGCGTCCAGCTCCACCCAGCGGGCCGGCACCATGTAGTGCGGAATGCGCCCGGCCAGGTCCTCCCTCAGTTCCACCGGGTCGAGCCGGCGGCCGGCGGAGCGCACCTGCTCGGTGGCGACCACATAGGCGACCAGGACGCGTCCCCCCGCTCCCGGCTGGGCCACCACGACCGCGCGGGCCACATCGGAGCGGGTCTCCAGCGCGGCCACGATCTCGGCGAGTTCGATCCGGTAGCCGCGGATCTTCACCTGGTCGTCGGCCCGGCCGAGGAAGACCAGCCGGCCCGCCGCGTTGCGCCGGACCACGTCGCCGGTGCGGTAGAGCCGCTCCCCGGTGACCGGGTCGGGGACGAACCGTTCGGCGGTGAGGGCGGGCCGTGCCTGGTAGCCGCGCGCCACCTGGAGCCCGCCGAGGTACAGCTCCCCGCGGACCCCGACCGGCACGGGCCGCAGGTCCGGGCCGAGCACCTGGGCCGTCGACCCGGGCGCCGCGCTGCCGATCTGCGGCTCCTCGCCGGCGACCACGAGCGCGTTGACGGCCTCCACGGTGATCTCGGTCGGGCCGTAGAAGTTGTGCACCCGGGTGCCCTTGAGCCCGGCCAGGACATCCCAGGCGCTGCGGGGTATGTCCTCGCCACCGAGGGCCAGGATGGTCAGCGGGCAGCGGTCGCCCTCGATCAGTCCCGCCTCGGCGAGCCGGCCCAGCATGGACGGCGAGGTGTCCAGCATGTCCACCCGGTCGTCCCGGACCCTGCGCACCAGCCGGTACGGGTCGCGCTGGTCCTCCTCGTCGAGCAGGACGACGGTGTGGCCGCCGAGCAGGGCGAGCTGCGGCTGCCAGCTGGCGTCGAACGCGAACGACCAGCCGTGGCCGACCCGCAGCACCCGCTCGCCGTCGCCGGTGACGGGGGCCCAGATCTCCCGCCGGTGCGCCTCCAGAAGGGCCAGCAGGCCCCGGTGGGTGGCGATGACGCCCTTCGGCTCCCCGGTGGAGCCGGAGGTGAAGACGGTGTGCACCGCCTGGTCGGCCGCGGTGGTGCCGGCCGGCCGGCGGGTCCCGGCCCCGTCGTCGCCGGCGGCGGGGGCCTCACCGGTCGCGCAGCGCTCGCCCCGCCACCAGTCCTGGTCCCCGGGCTCGGCGATGAGTACCCGGGCGCCGGCCAGTTCGGCGATGGTGGTGTTGCGCTCCCTCGGCGCGGAGAGATCGAGCGGTACGAGGGTGCCGCCGGCCTTCAGCACGGCGAGCAGGGCCGCGAAGAACGCGCGCGTCCGGGGCAGCGCGACCGCGACCCGGGTCTCCGGTCCGACGCCGAGGGCGCGGAGCCGGTGGGCGACGGTGTTCGCCCAGCGGTCCAGGGTCCCGTAGTCGAGTTCCCCGGCGGCGTCGACGACGGCGGTGCGCCGGGGGTGCCGGTCGGCGGCCCGCTCGAAGAGCCGGTGCACCCCGTGGTCGGCCGGTCCGGCCGGCCGGCCGGTGCCGTCCGCCGGCGCGGTGTCCCCGCCGGACAGGGCCCTCAGCTCCGCCGCCTCGTGGGGCAGCAGGGCGTCCAGGCCGAGGTGGGTGCGCCCGGGGTCGCGGGCGATCTCCTGGACCAGGCGCAGGAACCGCTCGGCGAGCCGCCCCGCGTCCAGGCCGCCGAGCAGGGCGTCGACATGGTCCACATTGACGTACAGCCGTCCGTCGAGCAGGAACGGGACCACCGTCAGCGGGTAGTGGGTGTAGCTGTCCATGAGGACGGGCGACATCGTCACGCCGTCGCCGAGGTCCAGGGTCTCCCGGGCCGTTCCCTTCGGCGTGTTGTGGAAGATCATCATGGTGTCGAAGAGGTCGCCCGCGCCGGCCTCCCGCTGGATCTCGCCGAGCCCCACATACCCGTGGGCGCGCTGCTCGGCGGCGTCCCGCTGCACACGCCGGCAGAGCGCGTCGAGCGGCTCGTCCGCACGCAGTTCGATCCGTGCGGGGACGGTGTTGATGAACAGGCCGATGGACGACTCGATGCCCGGGACCTCCTCCGGGCGCCCGGAGACCGTCACCCCGAAGGTGGTGTCCTCCCGGCCCGTCAGCCGGTGCAGCAGCACCGCCCAGGCGACCTGGGCGACGGTGTTCAGCGTGAGGTTGAGCGAGCGGACCCGGGCGAGCAGCGCGTCGAGCGCCGGCCCCTCCAGGGAGCGCATGGTCAGCCGGGGCAGCGGGGCGGCGCCCGGGGGCGCCGTGCTCGCGACCACGGTGGGTTCGTCCACCCCGGCGAGCATCTCCCGCCAGCGGCGCAGCGACCCCTGCCGGTCCTGCCGCTGGAGCCAGCCGATGTACTCGGGGTAGGCGGGCGAGGGCTCGACCGGCCCGGGGCCGTCCTCCTCGTACCGGTCGGCCAGCTCCCGCCAGAACAGGGGCACCGACCAGCCGTCGACGACGATGTGGTGGAAGACGACCAGCAGCCGGTGGTGACCGGGTCCCAGCGCGGCCAGGGTGGCGCGCAGCGGGGGCCCCTCGGCCAGGTCGAAGGGCTCGTACTGCGCGGTGCGCACATACGCCTGGAAGTCCTCGGGGGTCGACTCCATCTCCCGCCAGGGGAAGTCCGCGGTGGCCGGGACCAGTTGCACGGGGTGCGGCAGCCCCTCGTCCCAGAACCGGGCGAGGAGGTGGGGGTGGCGGGCCAGCACCGCGGTGAGGGCGCGCCGCAGCCGCCCGGGGTCGAGCGGTCCGTGGAAGTCGGTCAGGACGGCGATGGCGTAGATGTCCGCCGCGCCGTCCGGTTCCGCCCCCGGCTCCGGCTCCGGTGCCCGCCGGGGCTCCCCGGGGGTTCCCGGTGGGCTCTGCGGTGTGCTGTGGAGCATCCTGTTGAGCGAATACAGCCCCCGTTGGAGGGGGCCCAGTGCCAGGACGTGGGCGATGTCCTGCTTGCCTCTGGGGGCCACCGGGTGTTCCTCACCTCTCGCTGACGATCGGTCGTTCATGTGCGGGTACGCGTCTCTCGGTGCGGGCCGGCCGCGGTGGGGCGGCCGGCCCGGGCGGTCAGTGGGCCGAGGCGTCCGCGGCCATGGCCTCGCGCAGGCTCAGCGGGCGCATGTCGGTCCAGTTCTCCTCGATGTACTGGACGACCTCGGCGCGCGAGGCCTCGCCGAACACGGAGCGCCAGCCGGGCGGGATCTCGCGGAAGGCGGGCCACAGGGCGTACTGCTCCTCGGCGTTGACCACCGCGTGGAACCGGCCGTTCTCGTCGTCGAAGGGGTTGGTGGACATGGTGTGTTCTCCCTGGGTGAGGTGGGTGCGGGGGTGTGCGGGGCCGGGGGCCGGCCGGTCGGTGGGGCTGGTGGGGGCAGTGGGGTCGGTGGGGTCAACGGGGTCAGCGGGGGGTGAGCCTCCAGGAGTCCGCCTGTTCGCGGAGCCGGACGAAGCGGCGGTAGGTGCCGTCGAGTTCCAGCAGTTCGGTGTGGGTGCCCGACTCGGTCACCCGTCCGCCGTCCAGGACGATGACGCGGTCGGCGCCGCGCACGGTCTGGAGGCGGTGCGCGACGACGAGGACCGTGCGGTCCTCGGCCAGTCGCGCGATGGCCTGCTGAACCAGCCGCTCGTTCTCCGCGTCGAGCGAGGAGGTCACCTCGTCGAGCAGCACGATCGGGGCGTCCTTCAGCAGGGCGCGGGCGATCGACACGCGCTGCTTCTCGCCGCCAGAGAGGGTGGAGCCGCCCTCGCCGACCCGGGTCCCCCAGCCGTCGGGCAGCCGGCCGACGATCTCGTCGACCCGGGCCAGCCGGGCGACCCGCTCCAGCTCCTCCCGGCTCGCGCCGGGCCGGGCCAGCAGGATGTTGTTCTCGATGGTGTCCTCGAAGAGGTACGGGTCCTGCGAGACCAGGGAGATCTGGCGCATCAGCGCCTCGGTGCCCAGTTCGCGGATGTCCCGGCCGCCGACCAGCACCGCGCCGTCGCCGGGCGCGAGGTCGTGGAACCGGGCGATCAGGGAGAGGACCGTGGACTTGCCCGCCCCGGAGGGTCCGACCAGCGCGGTCAGTGTGCCGGGGGCGGCGCTGAAGGAGAGCGGGCCGAGGACCGGGCGGCCGGGCTCGTATCCGAAGGTCACCTCGCGGAACTCGACCGTCGGCGCGCCCGCCTCGGCGGCCTCGGCGGGCTCCGGCAGCGGCTCCACGGCCAGCAGGTCCCGGAACCGGCGCATCCCGACCGCCGCGATCCGCAGTCCGCCGGCGATCTCCGCGACGGCGGTGAGCGGCTCCACGAACCGCACCGCGAGCACCATCACGGCCAGCAGCACCGCGAGGTCCGCGCCGCCCCCGAGGGCGAGGTGCACCACCAGGGCGAGGACGGCGGTGAGCACCGCCTGGAGGGCGAGGAAGAGCGGCGCGCTGGCGGCGGAGTTGCCGAGCACCATCCGGCGTGCCTGGGCGTCCTGTTCGGCGAAGGCGTCGGCCAGCGGGCTGCCGTCCTCCAGGGTGCGGCCGCAGGCACGCAGCACCGGCTGCTGGGTGGCGTACTCCAGGACGTGCGCGGAGGCCCGGTTGGTCCCGGCCTCCCAGTCGCCCTCGACGCGCTCGATCACCCGCAGGTAGAGCCGGTAGGCGAGGAGCGGCAGGGGCGCGCCGGCCAGCAGCGCGAGGCCGATCTCCCAGCGCACGGCGAGGGTGACGGCGATGATCGTGGCGGGTGTCACGAACGCGGTGACGACCGGGGCGATCAGATGCGCGGGCGCGGTGGCCACATCGAGGGCCGTCTTGGTCGCCAGCCGGTTGACGCTCGCGGAACGGCCCGCGCCGAACCAGCCGAGCGGGATGGCGGTCAGGGTCTCGCCGAGCCGGGTGTGGAGCAGCCGCAGCAGCCGGCTGGACAGCTCGCCGGAGCGGGAGTGGTTGTGGAGGATCAGCAGATGGTGGACGAGGACGAGTCCCGCGAGGACTCCCGCCCAGGTCCAGGTGCGCTCCCAGTCCTCCTCGAACACGGCGCTGAGCAGCGGGATCAGGGTGCAGCCGGCGAGGGCCTGGAGGACGGCGGCGGCGGTGATCCGCGCCAGCAGCGCGCGGAGCCGGCGGCGTCCGGTGTCGTCGAGCAGGGTGTGCAGATCGCGGATCATCGTGGTGCGGGTCCTTCCCGGCGGTCGCTGCGGTCGTCGTGGCCGGGTTCCGGCACGGGGCCGGCACCGGACTCCGGCGCGGGCTCGCGCGCGGGGCCCGCCGGCGGGCGGGGAGCGGCGCCGGGGGCGGCGGGCCCGGTGCCGGACGCGCTCGCCTCCCCGCCGTTGTGGGCCGCCCAGAGCGCCGGGTAGAGGCCGCCGCCGCTCAGCAGTTCGTCATGGGTGCCCCGCGCCGCGATCCGGCCGCCGTCGAGGACGACGATCGTGTCGGCGTGGCGGACGGTGTGCAGCCGGTGCGCCACCACCAGCACCGTCCGGTCGGCGGCCAGGGCGTTCAGCGCCCGCTGGATGACGGCCTCGCTGTCGGGGTCGACGGCCGAGGTCGCCTCGTCGAGGATGAGGACGGGCCGGTCGGCCAGGATCGCCCGGGCGATGGCGACGCGCTGGCACTCGCCGCCCGAGAGGGTGGCGTCCGTGCCGATGACCGAGTCGAGCCCCTCGGGCAGCCGTTCGATCACATCCGCGATGTGCGCGGCGCGGGCGGCGCGCATGACCTCCTCGTCGGTGGCGTCGGGCCGGGCGAGGCGGATGTTGTCGCGCAGGGACACCCGCAGCGGGGTGGTGTCCTGGAACACGAAGCCGACGTGCCGGTACAGCTCGGCGAAGGGCAGCCGGCGCAGATCGGTGCCGTCGACGGTGACCCGGCCGGACACCGGGTCGTGGAAGCGCGCCAGCAGCTTGGCGAGGGTCGACTTGCCGGAGCCGGACGGGCCGACCAGGGCGGTCATGGTGCCCGGCGCGAGGGTGAGATCGATGCCGCGCAGCGCGGCGGTCTCGCCGTAGGAGAAGTCGACCGACTCGAACCGGATCGTGGAGCCGGAGGCGGAGAGCCCCGGCCCGTGCGCCACCGAGGGCAGCTCGGGCTCGGCGAGGATCTGCCGGACCCGGTCGGCCGCGCCCCGGGCGGCCAGCAGCGCGTGGTAGTTGAAGCCCACCGCCAGCACGGGCGCGGGGATGGCGAGCCCGAGGACGATGAACGGCAGCAGCTCCAGCGGCCCGTCGAGCAGGCCGGCCCTCAGCAGCCCCGCGCCCGCCACGACCGTGGTCAGCAGCAGGGTCATCGGGGACAGGGCCAGCTCCATGAAGGTGGCGCCCGCCGAACTCGACCGCATCCACGCGTAGTGCTTGCCGTCGAAGTCCTCCGCGGCCTCCCGGTAGGCCCGGTGGGCGCGCCCGATGGTGCCGAACGACTTGACCTCGGTGATGCCGTCGACGAAGCCCACGGTCACCGAGCCGAGACGGCCGAGGGACCCGGCGTACTCCACCATCTTCTCGGTGGTGCCACGGGTGGCGATCCTCAGCCCGAGCATGCCCGCCGCGACCGGCAGCAGGGTGACGAGGGTCATCAGCGGGTCGGTCAGCAGCAGATAGCCGACGATGGTGAGGGGGACCACGACGGCCGTGGTCAGTTCGGTGACCGAGTGCGCCACCAGGTGGTGCAGAGCGCCGACGTCGTCCTGGACGGCCTTCTTCACCAGGCCCGAGTTGCGCTCGGTGAACCAGCCCAGCGGCACCCGGCCGAGCCGGCGCACCACCGAGCGGCGGACCGAGGCGCCGAGGGCCACGTCCGCGAGGTGGGAGAGGGTCGACGCGGCGAGCATCAGGACCAGCCGGAGCGCCAGCGCGCCGGCCGCGATCCCGGCCCAGCCCCAGGCCGCGCCCTCGTCCACGGCGCCGCCGCTCACTCCGGGCAGCAGCACACCGGCCAGCTCCACCAGGGCGATCAGCGGCACGACCCCGGCGAACGCGGCGACGGCCGCGAGCGCGGCACTGCCGGCGAGCGCGGCGCGCACCGGGCGCAGCAGCGCGCCCAGGGTGGCGGGCGCGTCGGCGGGCGGCCGGGGTGGCGCGGGAAGGTCGTCCCCCGGGCGGGCGGCGGGCGTGCCGGGGCCGTCCCCGGTGGCGCGGGTGTCGGGTTCGGTGGTGGCCGGGGTCACTGGGGCGCTCCTTGTTCCTGTTCGGCGCCGCGCGACGCGGCGGTGGGGTTCGGCGGGCGGAACGCGAGGGTGATGAGACCCAGCGCGAGGACGGAGGTGACGGCGGTGGCGACCGGGAGCCAGCCGGCGCCGGCCTCGGCGACGATGACCCCGCCCAGCGCCCCGCCGAGCGCGATGCCGAGGTAGCCGAAGCTGGTGTTGAGGGCCAGGGCCTGGGCGGTGAGATCGCCGGCGACCTGGTGCAGCCGGGTCTGGACGGCGGGCGAGCTGAGATGGGCCAGGGCACCCCACAGGGCCACCAGCGGCAGGAAGACCCAGAGGGACACGGGACGCAGCCACCACAGGGCCGCCAGCGCGAGCACCACGGCGATGAAGGAGCCGAGCCCCAGCCGGATGGTGCGGTCGGCGCCGAGCCGGTCGGTGGCGTATCCGCCGGCGAGGACTCCGGCGGTGCCGGCGATGCCGAGGACCGAGAAGACCAGGCTCCGCACGCCGTCGCCCGCGGTCAGCACACCCTCCAGATAGGGCACGAGATACGTCAGCAGCATGATCGAGCCCATGATGGCGAGCGCGCCGCCGGTGAGGGCGAGGGAGATGGGCCGGGCGGAGAGCGAGCGGATCTGCTGCCGCAGCGGCAGCGGGACCGACGGCTCGGTCGCGGGCAGGAAGAGCGCGACGAGCACCAGGCTCACCACGCCCAGGACCGCCATCGCGCCGAAGGTGGACTGCCAGTTGAGGCTGGTGCCGATCCAGCTGCCCAGCGGCACCCCGAAGGCGATGGAGCCGGTGACCCCGATGGCCAGGACCGAGAGATACCGGCCCCGGCGCTCCGGGGGAGCCAGTTCGGCGGTGCTCGCGAAGATCAGCGGGGTCGCCGCCGCGGCGGCCAGGGCGGCGACGATCCGCAGCCCCACCATCACGGCGTACGAGTCGACGGCGGTGGCGCAGAGATTGGCCGCGGTGAAGACGGCCAGGGCGCTCAGCACCACCGCGCGCCGGGCGACATGGGACAGCAGGAGTCCTGCCAGGGGGGTGACGATCGCGATGGTCAGCGAGAACACCGTGACGAGCTGACCGGCGACGGCCTCGGAGACCGAGAGCCCTTCGGCCAGCTCGGGGAGTATCCCCGCGATCACATGATCGTCCGTGTAGAACGTGAATATCGACAGGAACAGCGCGATGAGCCACATCGGCATCGCGGTTCCTTTCCCCTCTGCCACCACTTCTCCTGACCGGTCATGGGTTGGTCTCGACGGGCCGCGGTGCCCCGGCACGTGCCGGGGCACCGTGGCGGGAACTACTTCCTGGTCTCGGACAGATACGTCTGCCAGACCTTCTGGACGGTCTTCCGCGACGCCAGTTCGCCCTGGCCGGAGGCGAGGGTGTTCAGGTCGTTGGCGGACGCGTAGAAGGCGAAGCCGGACATGCCGTACCAGACGTCGGCGTCCGGGATGACGACCTTGCCCGTGAGCTTCTTGAAGGGTGCCTTCTTCTGGAGGGCGGCCGGGTCGTAGTAGGCGCCCTTGGGGATGACGATCAGCTCGGCGTCCTGCTCGGGCAGGAACTCCGAGGAGAGCGGCACCGAGTACCCCTTCACCTCGCGCCGCTGGAACTCGGGCCGGGTGAACCCGGCCTCCTCGATGAGGGTGGAGATGGGCACGTGCGGCGGCATGGTGAAGTCGTTCTGCCCGAAGGAGTTGCCGAGCAGGGAGAGCGTCTGGTCGCCCTTCGCGGCCTTGTTGGTCTCCGCCGGCTTCTTCAGCAGCGCCTCGGTCGCCGCGATCTGCCGCTTGCCGGTCTCCTCCTGGCCGAAGTAGCCCGCCGTCTCGGTGACGATGTCGCGCCAGGTGCCCTCGATGGGCAGCACGACCGTCGGCGCCAGCTTGACGAGCTTCTTGTAGCCGACTCCGGCGGGCCCGGCCGCCCCGGTGCCGACCAGCAGATCGGGTCCGTCGGCGGTGAGCTTCTCCATGGAGGGGACGGTTCCGACGGTGATGTCGCGCAGTTCGACGCCCTCGGCCTCAAGGATCTCCTGGGCGCGCGGCTGGGCGCTCGCCTTGTAGACGACCTTGGGCTTGATGCCGAGCGAGACGAGGGTGAGCCCGGCGACCTCGTCGAGCGCGACCACGGACTTGGGCGCGGTCGGCACGTTCAGGGTGCCGAGCGCGTGGGTGACGGAGCGGGTCGTCTTCCCGGCGGGGGCCTTCTCCCCGCCGGAACCGCCGTCCGACCCGTCCTTCTCCGACGATGTTCCGCAGCCGCCGAGGAGCAGCGGCGCCACCAGGGCCGCTGCGACAAGGACACGACGCTTTCTCATGGTTCTTCTTCTTTCGCTGTTTCTTCTTCTTGTCCTACGCTCGCGCGCCGGCGTTACCGAGCATTCGGTTCACCTGCTGGGCGAGCGCCCTCGGCAACCGGGAGACCGTGGCGATGAACACCTTGTTGCGCATCCCGGGGAGCGAGAACGTCTTTCCTCTGCGGATGTCCGCGAGGCACCGGTCGACCACGTCGTGGGGCTCCAGCCACCAGCCGTCGCCGACCGTGCGCACGTCGATACCGGCCCGTGCGTGGAATTCGGTGCGGACGAATCCCGGGGCCAGGACCACGACCCGGGTATTGGTGCCGCGCAGGGCATGGCTGAGCCCCTGCGAGAAGTAGAGAATCCATGCCTTGGAGGCGGCATAGGTCGATCCGCGCCCCGGCACGAGTCCGGTGATGGAGGAGAGGTTGACCACCGTTCCCCCGTCGCCCGCGAGCATCGTGGCGACGGCGGCGTGGGTGAACTCCTGGGTGCCGGCGACATTCACGGCGAGCTGGTCGTCCAGCTCGGCGCGGTCCACGGACCAGAAGGCGCCGGAGACCCCGAACCCGGCGGCGTTCACCAGGAAGTGCACGCCCTCCTCGATCCGGGCCGTGACGGTCCCCCGGCCGGCGGCGGACGCCAGATCGGCGGGGAGCACCTCGCAGCGGACCCCGTACCGCCCGGTCACCCGGTCCGCCACGGCTGTGAGCCGGTCCTGGTCGCGGGCGACCAGGACGAGGGAGTACCCGCGCCGGGCGAGCCGGTCCGCGAAGGCGGCGCCCAGGCCCGAGCTGGCGCCGGTGATCAGGGCGGTGCGGCCGGTGCCCGGGCCGGTGCCCCGGACACACGGCTCCGGCCGCCCGGCGGCGCGTTCACTCCCGGTCATCGCCCTCACCCTCCAGATAGGCGTCGAGATCGTCCTCGCTCAACTCGGTGACCTCGCGGTACATCGCGGCGATCTCCTCCAGCCGGGCGCCGTCCGCGCCGGTGCCGCGGAGCAGGGCCGCGAACTCGGCGGCGCTGCGGGTGGAGAAGACACCCCCGGGTCTGATCCGGGCCCCCGGGAGGATCTCCCGCAGGTCCAGCACCACCCGGGAGACGAACAGGGAATCGCCGCCCAGCAGGAAGAAGTTGTCATCGGGCAGCACCCGCTCCACCTCCAGAGCGCGTGCCCACACCTCGCAGACCAGCCACTCCAGCGCGTTCGCGGGTACGGTCCGGTCCGCGCGCTCCCCGCCGTCGCCGTCGTCGCCGGGGCCGCCGGCGTGCTCGCTCTCGTACGCGCGCAGCAGCGCGGCCCGGTCCACCTTGCCGTTGCGGCTGGTGGGCAGGGTGTCGACGGCGATCAGGCGGTGGGGGCGCAGCGCGGGGGCGAGCCCGGTCATGGCCCGTTCCCGCACCGCCCGGGGGTCGGTGCCGTGGTCGAGGACCACGAAGGCCACGAGTGCGCGCACCGTGCCGTGGCCGGGTCCGGGCACCGGGAGGACCGCCGATCGGCGCACTCCGGGGAGGCCGTTGAGGAAGGCGGTCACCTCGCCGGGCTCCACCCGGTGGCCGCGGATCTGCACCTGGTCGTCGGCGCGGCCGATGAACTCGATGAGCCCGTCGCGGTACCGCCCGAGGTCGCCGGTGCGGAAGAACACCTCACCGGTGTCCGGGTCCGTGTGGTGGCGGTCCCGGGAGATGCGGCCGGCGGTGAGATAGCCGGGTGTCACCCCGACCCCGGAGACGACCAGTTCCCCGGTGGCCCACGCGGGCCGGTCCCGGAAGTCGCCGTCCACCACCCGGTAGCGGGTGGCGGGGATGGGCCGGCCGTACGGGACGGTCGCCCAGTCGGCGCCGACGGCGTCCGGGCCGTCGGTCTCGTGGACGATGTTCCAGCCGGTGGTCTCGGTGGGGCCGCCGATGCTCACGGGCTCGACCCCGGGGGCGGCCGACCGCAGCCGGTCGAGCAGCGGCAGCGGGACCCAGTCGCCGCCGGTGAGCACCCGGCGCAGCGACGGCAGCGCGGACGGTCCCGGGGCGCCGTCGAGCAGCATCTCCACCACGGCCGGCGCGGCGCACACGGCGGTGACGGAGTGCCGGACGACCGCGTCCGCCCACTCCTGGGCGTCGGCCGCCGCTCCGCGCCCGGCGACGACGACCGTGCCGCCCGCGCCGAGCATCACGAACAGGTCGAACAGCGACAGATCGTGGTGGAGCGAGGCCACGGCCAGCGAGGTGTCCGCCTCGGTGAGACCGAAGCGCTCGATGGTGTGGTCCACACAGTTGGCGAGACCGTCCAGGGTGATCGGCACCCCCTTGGGCTCGCCGGTGGAGCCGGAGGTGAAGAGCACGTAGGCCCACGCGGAGCCGGGCCGGCCGGACGGGCCGCCGGGCCAGGCGGCGCGCCAGGAGTCGTCGGCCGCCGCCGGTTGTGCCGGGGTGACGACGGCCACTCCGGGCAGGTCCTCGTCCGGGACGAGCGCCCGGCTGGTCCCGTCGGTGACCACCACGCGTACGCCCGCGTGGCGCAGCACGGTGGCGATGCGCTCCGGCGGGGCCTCGGGGTCGAGCGGCAGATACGGCCGGCCGGCCTCCAGCACGCCGAGACAGGCCGCGTACTGCCGCGGGCCGCGCGCCGTCAGGACCGCGACGGGCCGGTCGGTCTCGCCCGTCGGGGGGATCTCGTCGGTCTCGCGGGTCTCGCGGGTCTCGCCGGTGGGGCCGGTGGGGCCGGCGAGCGCGTCCGTCACGGCCAGCGCGACCGCGCGGGCGGCCGCCGCCAGCTCGCCCCGGGTCACGGTCCGTCCGCCGTCCACCAGGGCGGGGGCGCCGGGGTCGCGGAGGGCGTGCTCCCGGATCACCGTGTGCGGCGGGGCGCCCGGCGCGGTGCGCCCGGGGCCGGTGCCGCGCTCCCGGGCCACGGCCGGGGAGACCGCGGCCACCGGGGGCTCGGACCAGCGGGACCCGGAGTCGCCGAGGGCCTCCAACTGGCTCACGAGCAGCCGGAACACCCCGTCCACCAGGGTCCTCGGGAACAGCTCCTCCACCACGTCCCAGTTGAGCACCAGGGCCCCGGCGCGCTCCCGCAGCAGCAGGTCCATCCACACCTGGGGGGTCTGGCTGAGCGCGTAGGTCTCGCGCAGCCGCCCGTCGAAGATCTCGTCCACGCCGTCGCCGACACCGAGTTCGCTGGTCATCACCACGGGCGCGAGCGCCTCGGTGACACCGCCGTTGCGGCGGATCAGCTCCCGGGTGACGTCCATCCCGCTGAAGTGGCGGTGGTCCAGATCGCTGAGCAGCCGCCGCTGAACGCGCGCGGCCAGCCCCTCGAAGGAGCCGGTGCCGCCGGTGTCCACCTCCAGCAGGGTGAAGGAGGCGCACTCGCCGACGATGGAGTCGACCCCGGGGTGGACCGGGTGGCGGCTCATGCTCGGCACATTGAGCAGGAACCGGGGCGCGTCCGACCACTGGGCGAGGGCCCAGGCGTAGGCGCCGAGCACGACGGCCGTGGGGGTGAGTCCCCGCTGCGCGGCGTCCGCGCAGATCCGGGCCCAGCGCTCGGGCGCGAGGGTGTGGCGCCGGTTGACGAAGACCGGCGCGGCCACCGTCGCGGGGTCCCGGACCAGCGGCAGCCGGGGCCCGGCGGGCAGGGTGTCGATCCTGCCCCGCCAGTAGTCGGCCGCCCGCCGGAACTCGGGCTGCTCGCGCAGCCGGCCCACCGCCGCCACATAGTCGCGGAAGGTGGGGGCGCCGGGGGCGGGGACCAGTTCGCCGCGGAGCGCGGCGGACCAGTCGTCGAAGATCACCTGGATGCCCCGGGCGTCCGCGAGCAGCGCGTCGATGCTGACGCACATCCGCAGCACGCCCTCGGGCAGCCGCACGAACACCACGTTGAACAGCGGGAAGACACCCGGGGGCCGGCTCTCGTGGGAGAGCCGGTCGCGGACGGCCGGCGCGGCGCCGGGATCGGCCACCGCGTCGACGACCTCGCAGACGTACGGCGGTACGTCAGCGGCGGGCAGCACGCGCTGGGTCATGGTCTGTTCGTCGAAGACCGTCCGGAGCGTGTCGTGCCGGTCGATCAACTGCCGCAGCGCGTCCTGGACCTCCTCGATCCGGATGCCGGAGTCCGCGCGGCCGGAGCCCGGGGCCGCCTCCGCGCCCTCGTACTCCAGATAGAGGTGGCAGGCCACCCCGCCGCCCTCGATGTCGCCGCCGCGCCCGACGAGATACGCCTGCTGCTGGTCGAGGAGGTCGAAGGGCTCGTACCGCTGGTCCGGCCGGGGCCGCAGGGCCGGCTCGGTGTCCGGGGCGGCGGGGACCGCGACCCGGGCGGCGACCCGGGCCGCGAGCGCGTCGAAGCGGGGGTGCTCGGCGACATCGGGCACGTTCAGCCGGATGCCGAGCCGGCGCCGCACCGCCGACACCACCTGGATCGCGGTGAGGGAACTCCCCCCGACCTGGAAGAAGTCGTCCTCGTCGGCGACCTCGGCGACCCCGAGGACCTCCGTCCAGATGGCGGCCAGCTCGGCCCGCGGGCCGGTCCTCCGCACGCCGGGCGCCCGGGTGGCGGCGGTGGTGTGCTCGGGGAGGGCGGCCTTGTCCACCTTGCCGCTGGGGGTCAGCGGCAGGGCGTCCAGCAGGACCACCGAGGCCGGCACCATGTAGTCGGGGAGCGTCTCGCCGAGGCGCTCGCGCAGCCGGGCGGGGAGCGAGCCGTCGGCGGTGCGCGGCACCACATAGGCGACGAGGACATTGGCGCCGGAGGAGTCGCGCCGGGTGACCGTCGTCGCGTTGGCGACCTCCCGCTCGTCCAGCAGCCGGGCGGTGATCTCGTCCGGCTCGACCCGGTGGCCCCGGATCTTCGTCTGCGCGTCGCCGCGCGTCACATAGGCGAGCCCGCCGTCCGGGAGCAGCCGCACCCGGTCGCCCGTCCGGTACATCCGGGCGCCCGGCGCGCCGAAGGGGTCGGCGACATAGCGCTCGGACGTCAGCCCGGGGCGCCGCAGATAGCCCCGGGAGAGCTGGGTGGCCGCCGCGTACAGCTCGCCGACCCCGCCGGGCTCCACCGGGCGCAGCCGCTCGTCGAGAACGTACGCCCGGCAGGTGTCCAGGAGCGGTCCGAGGGCGACCGGGCCCTTGGCGTGGCCCCGGCCGCGCCGGGGCAGCGGGAGGGCCGTGATGACATGGGTCTCGGTGGGCCCGTAGTGGTTGTGCAGGGTGGTGCGCGGGTGCCGGTCGAGGAAGCGGCCGATCCAGTCGTTCATCACCAGCGGTTCGCCGGACTGGTAGACATGGCGCAGCTCCGGCAGGACGGTGCCGGTCTCGGCCGACGCCCGGCACATCTCCTGGAGCATCACCTGCGGGCAGAAGAACTCGGTGACCCGCTGCCGGGCCATCAGCGCGACCAGCGCCTCGGGGTCGGTGCGCTCCTCGTCGCGCGGGAGGACCAGGCACTTGCCGGCGGCCAGCGCGGTGAGGATCTCCTGGCTGGCGACGTCGAAGTTCAGGCTCGCGAACTGGAGGACGCGCGGGTCGCTCTCGGCGGTGGCGGTACGGGTGTGCCAGTCCACCAGGTTGCCGATGGCGCCGACCGTGTGCACGACGGCCTTGGGGGTGCCGGTGGAGCCGGAGGTGTAGAGGACGTACAGCGCGTCGTCGGGGCCGGCGGGGGCCCACTCCGGGTCGCCCGGCAGTCCGTCCGCGTCGGCGATGTCGATGGCCCGGATGGTCTCCGCGTCCGCGTAGGGCGCGAGGGTGCCGGCGTCGCCGATGACCGTGTCCACACCGGAGTCGGCGGCCATGAAGGCCAGCCGGGCGCGCGGGTAGGCGATGTCCAGCGGCAGATAGGCGCCGCCCACGCGCAGCACCGCGACCATCGCGGCGATGGCGTCGACGGAGCGGGGCAGGGCGATGCCGACCGTGCTGCCCCGGCCGCACCCGTGCTTGCGCAGCAGTTCGGCGACGGCGGCGGAGCGCTCGTCCAGGGTCCGGTAGTCGACAGAGGTCTCCCCGGCGAGCACCGCGGGCGCGGCCGGGGCGTGGGCGAACCGGTGGGCGACGCGCTCGGGCAGCGGGATGGACGCGGGTGCGGGGGCGCGCTCGCCCCGGGTCAGCCGGTCCGTGAACCGCTCCAGGTCCGCCGGGTCGATGGACCGCACATCGTGGTCGACCACGGCGACCCCGTCGGCGCGCCGCTCGACCGCCAGCGGGTAGGCGTGTCTCGGGTCCTCGCTGTGCTCGGTGATCCGGACCTCGGTGCCGGGTCCCGCGGCACCGGCCGGGAGGTCCCGCACCCAGGCCCGGTCGAGGAGCAGGGAGCCGCCCGACGGGTCCGGGACCGGGGGCTCCGGGTCGCCGCCCAGGAGGACGCGGACCTCTCCCGGGGTCACCGACGGCATCAGCGACCGCAGCCAGTGCGCCACCTCCGGCTCCGGCACCGCCGCCGACAGCGTCACCTCGACGCTGCGGCGGAGGGGGTAGCGGAGGGCCCCGGCCGTGGAGGTGTCCGGCGCGCCGGAGGAGCGGGACGGCCCGCCGGCGGAGCGGGACGGCCCGTCGGCGGACGCCACCCGGGCGCACAGCTCCCGAGCGATCCCGTGGGGGAGGGCCGCCCGGCCCGGGCCGCGCGGGGCCGCCACCGAGACGAGGTGCAGCTCGCCCCGGCCGTCGGCGGGTTCGGGCAGCCGCGCCACCCGCAGGGTCCAGCCGCCGTCGCCGGCGAGGACGCCGTGCCACTGCGCTGCCTGGACCTCGCGGAACGCGGCGAGCGCCGCCGCCTCGCCGAGGCCGGTGAGATCCACCGCGTCGGCGGTGCCGGGCGCGCCGTCCCGGCCGGGGGGTTCATGACGGACGAGCCCTGCCGCCTCCACCCATCGGTGTGCGGGTACGGCACCCCGCACCCGCAGCACGATATGGGCCACTGGAGTCCCCATGCTCAGACCGCCTCCGTACGATTCCGTGACACGAACCTGCTCCTCAGAAGATCGAGAGATCGAGCGGGGCACCGGTGAACCGCGCGCCCAGCGACTCGGCGCTGGACACCCCCCGCGGTGGATGGAACGCCAGCGCCCGGGAGGCGGACAGCAGATACGCCGGTTCCGGCCCGGTGACGAAGGCGAGGCCGCCGAGGAGCCCGGCCAGCCGGGCGCAGAGGTCCGGCAGCCGCGCCTCCACGTACAGCCGGGCCATCAGCGCCTCGGTCATGGCCTCGTCGGCCGCGCCGCCCGCGTCGAAGGTGGCCGCGGCGCGCTCACAGGCGCTGCGGCAGACGAACAGTTCGGCGGCGAGTTCGCCCAGCGCGCGCCGCTCCACCCGGGGCGCGTGGGCCGCCCGGTCGAAGAGCGACTGGGCGGTGCCGAGGTAGGTGCCGCAGGCCAGCACCTCGAACCAGGTCCAGGCGCGCACCTGCAACTCGTCCATGCCCCGCTCGGGCCGGCCGCCGGGAACCACCATCTCGGCGGGGACGCGCACCCGGTCGAGCACGACCTCGTCGCTCTCCGCCGCCGCGAGCACCGGGCTGCGCCAGAAGGGGCGTACCGAGACGCCCTCGATGGCCGCCGGGATGACGGCGAGGGCGACCGTGCCGTCCCGCTCGTCACCGGACCGCACCAGCACGCTGCTGGTCAGGATCGACATGGAGCGGGCCAGGCTGCACGGCTTCTTCGACCCTTCGAGCACATAGCCGCCGTCCTCCTGGAGGGTGGCGGTGGTGCGCGGGACCAGCGCGTCCGAGCCCCGGCGGGCCTCGGACGAGGCCGAGGCGAGGAGGTGGTCGTGGGCCGCGACGGAGGCGAGCAGGGCCCACTGGGGGGCGTCGTCGCCGACATGGACGCGGAGGTACTCCACGAAGGAGACCACCGCGAGGTGGTGCATCATCGTGCCCACGCCGAGGGAGGGGGAGAGGGTCGCCAGCGCCGACTGGACCCGCAGCGCGGACCGGCAGTCGAGGCCGTGGCCGCCGTGCCGCTCGGGGATCAGCAGCCCCGGCCCCTTCGCCTCGCGGAACAGGCCGAGCACCGGACTGTTCCCGCCCTCCAGTTCCATCAGCCCGTGTGCGCCGAGGCCGGTGATCAGACCGGGCAGCAGGGCGTCGGTGAAGGCCGCGTCGGCCTCGGTGAGGGCGCTCCAGCGCCGTCCCTGTTCACTCATGGCCGTGCTCCTCGCTGCTTGCGGTGACCGTTGTCGCGGTGCGGTGGTGGGGAATGCGCGGTGCGGGCGGGGCGGCTGACGCGCCGCCCGGTGCCTCGGGGGTGGCGCCGAGCGCCTGTCGGACCCAGCGCGTCAGTGACAGCGGGGTGTTGTGGGTGGCGAAGACCTTGACCGGGACGGTCACCCCGAGCGAGTCCCGGAGCCTGCGCCGCAGGTCGACCGTGGTGAGCGAGTCGAGTCCCAGCTCGGTGAAGGTGTGGTGGCCGCGCTCGTCGGCGTCGGCGGGCGCCAGGTGCAGCACCCGGGCCACCGCCGCCAGGACCGCCGTGTCGGGACTCGGCGCCGGTGCCGGTTCCGGTGTTTCGCCTGCCGCCGGTGCCGGGTCCGCCGCTCGCGGAGCGGGTACGGGAACGGGGGCAGGAGCCGGTGCGGGCGCGGGCGCGGCGGGGTGAATCCAGAACCGGCGGTGCGCGAACGGGGTGGTCGGGAGATCGGCCGGTTCCCCGGCGGGCCCGCCGAAGGTCTCCGGCGTCCAGCGGACCGGCACCCCCCGGGTCCAGGCCAGGGCGACCGAGGAGAGGAAGTCGCCGTACGAGCCGTGGTCGCGCCGCAGACTGCCCAGCACGATCGTGTCCGCGCCGTCCGCGAGCCCGTCCAGGGTGGCCGTGATCGGCGAGGTCAGCACCTCGTGCGGGCTGATCTCGACGAACGCCGTCCGCCGCGAGCCCGCCACCGCCGCCACCGAGCGGGCGAACCGCACCTCGCCGCGGAGGTTCTCGTACCAGTAGGCGCCGTCCAGCTCCGGGCCGGTGAGCCGGCCGGCCCGCGCGGTGGAGAAGAACGGGGTGTGCGCCGTCCGGGGCGAGAGGTCCGCGAGCGCGGCCGTCAGCTCGGTCTCGACGGGCTGGACCATGGCGGAGTGGGAGGCGTAGTCCACGGCGACGGTCGCGGTCCGCACCCCCGCCGCCGCCAGGCGGTCGACCAGCGCGCGGACGGCCCCGGCCGGGCCCGACACCACCGTGCTGCCGGGCCCGTTGACGGCCGCGACCTCGACCCGGCCGGCGGGCGACGGGTCCCGCGCCAGCTCGTCGCGGGCCGCGGCCTCGTCGAGTCCGACCACGGCCATCGCGCCGCTGCCCGAGAGCCGGGAGAGGAGCCGGGCCCTGACGGCGACCACCCGGGCCGCGTCCGCGAGATCGAGCGCCCCCGCCGCGTACGCGGCGGCCACCTCGCCCTGCGAGTGTCCGATGACCAGGTCGGGGACGACTCCCGTGGAGCGCCACAGATCCGCCAGTCCCGCCATCGTCGCGAACAGCGAGACCTGGATGCCCTCCAGGGTCCTGCCGTGTCCCTCGGGGTCGTCGCCGCGCAGCAGACCGGGAACGGAGAAGTCGACATACGGCGCGAAGGCCTCCGCCGAGGCGGCGACGCTCCGGGCGAACACCCGTGACTCGGCGAGCAGCCGCCGGCCCATGCCGGACCACTGCGAGCCCTGGCCGGGGAAGACGAAGGCCACGGCGCAGTCGCCGCGCGCCTCCCCGAACGCCACCCGGTCGCCGGCCTCTCCGCGCCGCGCGGCGGCGAGCCCGGCGAGCAGCCCGGCCCGGTCCTCCGCGACGACGGACGCGCGGTACGGGAGGGCGGCCCGGCCCGTCGCCAGCGTCAGCGCGGCGGCCGGGAGCGCGGGCGCCGTGCCCGGGTCCCGGGCCAGCGCGGCGCCGACGCGCCCCAACTGGTCGCGCAGCGCGGCGCGGTCCCCCGCCGAGACGACGAACGGCAGCGCGGGCACCGGCTCCCGGGCGGGCGGGGGCGGGCTCACGGGCTCGGCCTCCTCGATCAGCAGATGCGCGTTGGTGCCGCTCATGCCGAACGAGGAGATCGCGGCCCGGCGCGCCCGTGCCCCGCGCGGCCAGGCCGCCGGCCGCTCCAGCAGCCGTACGCTGTCGGGCCAGTCGACCTTCGGCGTCGGGGTGTCCGTGTACCGGGTCGCCGGCAGCCGCTCCCCGTGCAGGGAGGCCACCATGGCGATCAGACCGCCGACGCCGGCCGCGGCCTGGGTGTGCCCGATGACCGACTTGAGGGAGCCGAGGAGGACGGGCGCGGCCGAGGGGTCGCGCGCGCCGTAGGTGTCGATGACGGCCTGGGCCTCCACCGAGTCGCCCAGGACGGTGCCGGTGCCGTGCGCCTCCACGACGTCCACGTCGCCGGGGCGCAGCCCGGCGTCGGCGAGCGCCCGGGCGATGACCCGGCGCTGGGCGCCGCCGCTGGGCGCGGTCAGTCCGTTGCTCGCGCCGTCCTGGTTGACCGCGCTGCCGCGCACGGTGGCGAGAATCCGCAGGCCCCGGCGGTGTGCCTCGGAGCGGCGGGCCACGACGACGACACCGGCGCCCTCGCTCCACACCGTTCCGTCGGCCGCCGCGGAGAACGGGCGGCAGCGGCCGTCGGCGGCGAGGCCGCCCAGGCGCTGGAACTCCTGGAACATCTTGGGTGTCGACATCACGGTGACACCTCCGGCGAGCGCCAGTCCGCACTCGCCGCGCAGCAGCGAGGCGGCGGCGAGATGGATGGCGACCAGCGAGGAGGAGCAGGCGGTGTCGACGGTGAGCGCCGGTCCGGTGAGGCCGAGCTGATAGGCGACCCGGCCGGAGAGGACGGCGTTGGACGCGCCGGTCAGCTCATGGCCGCCGAGATCGTCGCCGGCCTCGCGGGCGGCGGTGGCGTAGTCGCCGGCCATGGCGCCGAGGAAGACGCCGACCTCCTGCCCGTGCAGGGACCGGGGGTCGCAGCCGGCCCGTTCGAGGGCCTCCCAGCACAGCTCCAGGGCGATGCGCTGCTGCGGGTCCATGGCGCGGGCCTCCCGGGGGGAGATCCCGAAGTGGGCCGCGTCGAATCCGGCGGCGTCCGCGAGGAATCCGCCGTGGCGGGGGTGGGGTCCCGGTACGGCCCAGGCGGGACCTCGGTCGTCGGGGAAGCCGCCCAGGGCCTCCCGGCCGGAGAGCGCCAGCTCCCACAGCTGCTCGGGGGAGGAGACCCCGCCCGGGTAGCGGCAGGCCATGGCCGCGATCACCACGGGGTCCTCGCCGGCGGCGGTCCGCCCCGGCCTCGGCTCGCCGGGCCCGGGCCGGGGCTCGGGCCCGGGCTCGATGGGGTCCGGCGCGGTGAAGGGCCGGTCCGGGCCGGCCAGCCGGGCGGCGAGGGCGGCGGGGGTCGGGTGGTCGTAGACGAGCGAGGCGGGCAGCTCGCGGCCGGTGCGCGCGGTGAGTTCGGCCCGCAGCTCCAGTCCGAGGAGGGAGGTCATGCCGAGGTCGGCGAGGGTGTCGGTGGCGTTGACGGCGTGCGCGGGGCGGATGCCCAGCACCTCGGCGACGGTCGCGAGGACGAGCCCGAGGGTGTCGCCGCCGGAGGGTGCCGGGGCGGGGCGGGCCGGGGCGGACGGAGCCGCGGTGGACGGGCCGGGGGCGGCGGGGGTGCGGACCGGTCCGGCGGCGGCGGGGCCGGCGGCAGGGGGTCCGGCGGTGGTGTCCGTGCCGGGCCAGTACCGCCGGCCCGTGAACCTGTGGGTCGGCAGCGGCGTCCACGGGCCCTGTGCGAACCCGGGCAGCGACCGCCAGTCGATGTCATGGCCCTGGGCGTGGGCGAGCACCACCGCGTCGAGGAACGCCCGGTACTCGTCCGGGCCGTCCCCGAGGAGGGAGGCGGCCTCCGGGGCCGCGCCGTCGGGGGTGCGGAGGGCGCCGCGGCCCATCGCGCCCAGGGCGCCGCCGGGGCCGAGTTCCAGGAGGAGCGAGGTGCCGGATTCCGCCAGGCGGTCCAGGCAGTCGCCGAAGCGGACGGTGCGCCGGATGTGGTCCACCCAGTAGTCGGCGGTGCGCAGATCGCCGCCGGTGGCGAGAGCGCCGCTCACATTGGAGAGCACGGGGAGGGAGGGGCGGCCGTAGTCGACGGTCTCGGCGACCGCGCGGAACTCCTCCAGCACCGGGTCCATGTGGTGGGAGTGGAAGGCGTGGGAGACCTTCAGCACCTTGGTGCGGCGGCCGCGCCCGCGCAGTTCCCCGGCGCAGGCGAGCGTCGCCGCGCGGTCGCCGGAGAGCACGGTGCCCGCGGGTCCGTTCACGGCGGCGACATCCGATCCCGGGTGCCCGGCGGCGACCGCGCGGACCTCGTGCTCGCCCGCCTCCACCGCCACCATCACCCCGCCGGGGTCGGCCTGGGCCATCGCGGCGCCCCGGGCGAGCACGAGCCGGATCGCGTCGGAGAGCGTCAGTACGCCCGCCACGTGGGCGGCCGCCAGCTCGCCCACCGAGTGGCCGAGGACCACATCCGGGACGATCCCCAGGTCCGTCACGGTGCGGTACAGGGCGACGCCCGTCGTGAACAGGGCGATCTGGGCGTGCTGGGTGGCGTGCACCGGCGCGTCGGCGGTGTCGCTCCCCGGAGCCGGGGCGGCCAGCACCCGGTGGAGCGGCAGCTCCGCGTGGGCGTCGACGTCGGACGCGATCGCCCGGAAGTGGCATCCGAAGGTGACCAGGCCGTCGTGGAGGGCCGCGGTCATTCCGGGGCGCTGGCTGCCCTGGCCCGGGAAGAGGAAGGCGGTGTGGGCGCGGGAGCCCGCGCCGTGCCGGATCGCCCGGTCCCGGCCGCCCTCGGCGACGGTGCGCAGCCGCTCCCGCAGCTCGTCCGCGCTCGCGGCGGTGAAGCCCGCGCGTCGCGGCAGCCGGGCCCGCCGGGTGGCGAGCGTCCGGGCGAACGCGGCCAGTTCGCCGGCGTCCGCGCAGGCGTCCGGTGCCGACGCCCACTCCGCGAGCGCCTCGGCGCCCAGCCGCAGGGATTCCGCGCTGCCGGCGGACAGGACGACGGGCACCGGCACGGCGGGCGCGCCCGAGGAGACGGCCGCAGCCGCGACAGCCGACAGCGCGGAGCCATCCGGACCGGCCCCCGCCGCGAGCCCACCGACCACGCCGACGGCCGCCCGGGACACACTCCCGGACCCCGGCGCGTCCACCGGAACGGCGGTGGGCGCGCCGTGCCCGCCCGCCCGGGGGGCCACCGGAGGTGCGGCGAGCACCACATGGCAGTTGGTGCCGCCCATGCCCACCGAGCCGACGCCCACCAGGGCGCCGTCGCGCAGCGGGACCGCCCGCGCGGGCACCCCGATGCCGGCGGCGGCGAGCCGGCGTGCCTGCGCGCCGCCCCGGTGCCCGGCCGTGCCGGGGACGGTTCCGTGCCGTGCGACCAGCACGGCCTTCACCAGGCCGAGCAGACCGGCCGCGCCCTCCAGATGGCCCGTGGTCGTCTTGACCGAGCCCACCAGGAGCCGCGCCGGGCCGCCTTCGTCACGGCTGTCTCCGGAGCGCTCGGGAGAACCCTCGCCGAACACCCGCAACAAGGCATCGGCCTCCACCCGGTCCCCGACCGGGGTCCCGGTGCCGTGCAGTTCCACGAACCCCAGCTCGGCCGGGTCGGCGCCCGCGCTCGCGCAGGCCCGCAGCAGCGCCCGCGCCTGTCCCTCGGCGGAGGGGACGACCAGGGCCTCCCCCGCGCCGCCGTGGGTGACGGCGGTGCCGCGCAGGACCGCGTGGACGCGGTCCCCGGCCCGTACGGCATCGGCCAGTGGACGCAGCACGACGGCGGCGCCGCCCTCGCCCCGGACATAGCCGTCCGCGCCGTCCTCGAAGAGGGTGGCGGAACCGGAGGGGGACTGTCCGCCGAAGGACGCGGTCGCCGTGGCCGCCTCGGTGGAGAGGTTCAGATTGACGCCGACGACCAGCGCGGCCGAGCAGTCGCCCGCGCGCAGGGCCAGCACCGCCTGGTGCACGGCGACCAGCGAGGAGGACTGGCCGGTGTCGACGACCAGACTCGGACCGCGCAGCCCCAGCAGATGGCTGATCCGGTTCGCCATGGCCGAGGGCGCCCAGCCCGCGAGGGACGAGGGGCCGATCGGCCCCAGCCGGCCGGCCGCGTGCTCCATCGCCCAGTCCGCGCCCATCGAGCCGGCGAAGACGCCGACCTCCGCGTCACGCGCGGCGCCGGGCACCCGCCCGGCGTCCTCCAGGGCGGCCCAGCCCAGTTCGAGCGCCCACCGCTGGTGCGGGTCCATCGTCGTCGCCTCGCGCCGCGACACCCCGAACACCTCGGCGTCGAAGCGCGCCGCGTCCTCCAGGTAGGAGCCGCGCACCGACCGCGACAGCAGCCCGGCCGGGATCGCGTCCGGGTCGAACCGGCCGTCGGGTGCCCGCCCGTCGGCCCGCCGGCCGTCGAGCAGCAGCCGCCACAGCTCCTCGGGCGACTCGGCGCCCGGGACCCGGCAGGCCAGCCCGACGACGGCGATGTCGCCCTGCGTACCGCGGTCGCTCATGCCTCACCGCCGCCGAGCGCGGCTCCGGAGACGACCGCGCGGTCCCGGTCCCCGAGGACGGCGGCGACCGATCCGGGGGTGGCGCCGAGCGTGATGCCGAGCACCCGGTCGGAGAGCAGCCCCAGCGAGCTGAGGTTGGCGAAGCCGGGCCCCTGCTCGTACCCCGCGAGGGTCGGCAGCAGCAGCCGGGGGGTGACACCGTCCAGGGCGAGGTCCGGGCCGATCCGGCGCTCGATGGCCCGCACGCCGTCGGTGGTGTCGCCGACGGCCCGGAACAGGGCCTTGCGGGCCACGGGTCCGAGCAGGTCGAGGAACCAGTCGGGGCGGGCCCCGGTGGCGTCGATGACGACGTCGAAGCGGAGCGCGCGGTCCGCGCGGCCGGGGTTGCTGAGCACCAGTTCGGTCGAGCCGCCGACGCGGTCGACGGAGACCACGGTGCCCTGCTGGTGCTCCACCCGGGCGTCGGTGGTGATCGCCTCGATGGCGCGGGGCGAGAAGACCCCCCGGTCGGTCCGCGCGATGACGTCCCTGCGGTCCTTCTCGGAGAGTTCGCGCCACCGCTCGGGGCTGGAGTAGAGCGCGTTCTCGAAGTAGCCCTCGCCCCGGCTGTAGACCACCGGCTGCGGGCTGATCACCGTCGTGGCGCCGCCGTGCTGCCGCATCAGGTACTCGACGATGGTCGCGGCGGTCTCGCCGCCGCCGACCACGGCCACGTCCGGCTCGGCCGCCTCGGTGCCGAGGCCCAGGCGCCAGAACTCCTCGACGCTGCGGGTGGCGTCACCCGGGAGCAGCCCGTCGTGAGGGCCCGGGCCGCTGATCATCATCTGGTCCAGGAGGAGCACGGCCTCACCGCCGCCGTCGCCCTCGACGGCGACCTCCCAGCGGTCGCCGGCGATCTCCAGACCGCAGACCCGGCCGCGCACCAGGGCGAAGTCCATCAGATCGGCGGCCCAGCGCAGATAGGCGGCCCAGGTGGCGTGGCGGGGGCCGGGCCTGCCGCTGTCCACCCAGGTGGCGTACTCCCCCCGGGAGACCAGGTAACCGGCCCAGCTGAACTGCTGCATCCGGGCGTTGACCTCGGCCGCCAGCGGCCCGTACACCTCCGAGGCGTAGGGGAATCCGAGGTCCTTCTCGGGGCTGGTGGAGAGCCGGGGGCGGCCGTTGGTGCGCCCGCCGACCGGGGTCCAGTTGGCGCCCACACCGTGGGGCTCCACGACCACCACGCGCGGCGCGGGCAGACCCAGTTCACGCAGGACCTGGCTCTTCGCGGCCGTGGCCAGCGCCTTCGGTCCGGCCCCGACGACACCGAGCATCCCGTGCGGGTCGCGGTGGCCGGTGCCGAAGCGACGTCGGGCTTCCTCCAGGGAGAGCGGCTCCATCGATTCAGTGCTCCAGGCTTCTGTCGGATGTTCTTCGAATGGGGAGGGGTGCGGGCGCGCGGTCGCGCGCCGGGGGGCCGGCGGGATCACCGGCCCTCGGGGGAACGGCATGTCAGCCGCGCCCCCAACTGCCCAGCAGGGCCTGAAGGGTGTCCTTGTCGAGCCCGGACGCCTCGGTCGCCGACACGGGCGCCCCGGCCGCGGGCCGCTCCCCGGCGCGGGCGGCGTCGGCCGCCGCCCGGTCGCAGGCCGCGGCCATCTCGCCGACGGTGGGGTGCTCGAACACCATCTGCGCGGTCAGCGGCAGCCCCCGGGACCTGGCCCGGCTGGCGAGCTGCACCGAGATGATGCTGTCGCCGCCCAGCGCGAAGAAGCCGTCGGTGCGGCCCACGTCCCGGGCGTCGAGCACGTCCTCGAAGAGGGCGGCGACCGTCCGCTCGGTCTCGCCCACCGGGGGTTCGTGCGCGCTGTCGGCGCGCACCCGGGGCTCCGGCAGCGCGGGCCGGTTCAGCTTCCCCGACCCGGTGAGCGGCATCGCGTCCAGCACGGTGATTACCGAGGGGTGGAGGTACGAGGGCAGTTCCCGCGCCAGCCTCTCCCGCACCGAGGCGACCACGGCGTCGGGGTCGGCCGACGGGTCGGCGAGGGTGAGATATCCGGCGAGGGTGGTGGAGCCGTGCACCTCGTGGGTGCGGGCGGCGGCCAGCGCGACCCCGGGCACCGACCGCAGCGCCGTCTCGATCTCGCCGAGTTCGACGCGGATGCCGCGCAGCTTCACCTGGTGGTCGGTGCGCCCGCCGAAGACCAGCCGGCCGTCGGCGCTCCACATCGCCCGGTCGCCGGTGCGGTAGAGCAGTTCGCCGGGGCGGGTGGCGTACGGGTTGGGCAGAAAGCGCTCGGCGGTCAGCCCGGGGCGGCGCCAGTAGCCGCGGGCCACCTGGTGGCCGGCCGCGTACACCTCGCCGGGCACGCCCACCGGGCAGAGGTTGAGCCGGGCGTCGAGCACCAGCACCCGGGAGCCGTCGACGGGCGTGCCCAGGTGCAGCCCCTCCTCGTGGAGCCGGCCGCGCACCACGCCGCCGCTGAGTTCGGTGGCGCCGTAGTTGTTGATGATCTCGCTGTCGGGCGCGGCGGCGCGCAGCCGCTCCAGCAGCGGCCCGGTCATCGGTTCACCGCTGGTCACCCAGCGCGGCACCGAGCGCACCGCGTCGGGCGACGCGCCGAGCAGGGCGTTGATCGCCGTGGGCACGGCGGTGACCTGGCCGACCGGGTTCTCCTCGATCAGCCGGACCAGACTGCCCACGTCCCGGGCCTCGTTCTCGTCCGCGAGGAGGAGTTCGGCGCCCGCGACGACACCGGCGAGGATCTCGCAGCCGCCGTCGTGGAAGCTCAGCCAGCCCTGGCAGAGCCGGACATCGGGCGAGGCGATCGGGTAGCGCAGCGGCTGCCAGGTCAGCCGGGCCGCGAAGGCGCGGTGGGTGCCGATGACGCCCTTGGGCACGCCGGTGGAGCCCGAGGTGTAGAGGAAGTACGCGATGTTCTCGCCGCGCGCCCGGCGGGCGGTCTCCTCCGGCAGCCGCTCGGCGGGCTGCGCGGCGAGCGCCGCGACGACTTCGGGCGCGTCCAGCGCCAGCCGGGGCGAGGCCGCCGAGCCGGGCAGCTCGACCGGGGCGTCCGAGCGGGTCACCACGGCCACCGGCGCCGCGTCCTCGATCATGAAGGCGAGCCGGTCGGCGGGCAGCCGCATGTCGAGGGGGAGGTAGGCGGCGCCCGTCTTCACCACGGCGAGCAGCGCCACGACCATGTCCACCGAGCGGGGTACGGCGATGGCCACGAACCGCTCGGGTCCCGCGCCGCGTTCGATGAGGAGCCGGGCCAGCCGGTCGCTCCGCTCGTGCAGCGCTCCGTAGCCGATGGTCTCGCCCGCGCAGTCCACGGCGGTCCGCGCGGCGAACCCGGGCTCCCGGAGCCGGCTCCGGCCGCGCTCGATCAGCTCCGGCAGGGTCTCGGCCCGGCCGGGGACGGCGCGCGGGCCGCGGCTCCACCGGTCGAGCACCAGCTCCCGCTCCCGCGCGGGGACCAGGTCCAGCTCGTGCAGCCGCCGGCCGGGGCGGTCCGCGAGGGCACCGAGCACCAGCCCGAGGCCCTCGGCGAGCCGGGCCACCGTCTCGGCGTCGTACAGGTCACGGCGGTAGATCAGCTCGCCGCCCCAGCCGCCGGTGGCCGAGTCGGGCTCGAAGTTCACCGACAGGTCGTACTTGGCGGTGGCGGTGTACTGCGGGATCAGCCGCCAGTCCAGGCCCTCCGTGCGCCGGTGCAGGGCCTCCTCGTCGCGCAGCTGGACCAGGACCTGGAAGAGGGGGCTGACGCTGAGCGAGCGCTCCACGCCGACGGCGTCCACGACCTGCTCGAAGGGCAGCTCGGCATGGTCGTAGGCGTCGACCGCGCGCGCCTTGGCGCGGGTGACGACCTCTTCCAGGGTGGGGTTGCCGGAGAGGTCGTTGCGGACCACGAGGAGGTTGACGAAGAGCCCGACGACCTCGTCCAGCTCCTCGTCGGGCCGGTTGGCCACCGGGGTGCCGAGGGGGATGTCCTCCCCCGCGCCCCGCAGGCCCAGCAGCACGGCGACGGCGCTCTGGAGCACGATGAAGGGGGTGGCCCCGGTGCGCTCCGCCAGCTTCTCCACGGCGGCGCGGGTCCGCCCGTCGACGGCGAGGGGGACGACGCCGCCCGCGCTGTCGGGCTGTGCCGGGCGGGTCCGGCCGAGCAGGACGGAGGTGTCCTGGGGCAGGTCCGCGAGCGCGGTGCGCCAGTGGGCGCGCAGGGTCTCCGGGTCCTTGTGGCCCTCGGGCGCGGTGCGGCCGGCGCCGGTGAGCCAGGCGTTCTGCCACACCGCGTAGTCCGCGTATCCGACGGGCAGCGGCGGGAGCACGGGGCTCCCGTCCGCGCCGGCGCCGCCGCGCAGCGCCTCGTACGCCCGGGTCACGTCCGCCACGAGCACACCGGCGGAGACCTCGTCACAGATGATGTGGTGGACGAGGAGCGCGAGGACGTGCCGCTCGGGGCCGGTGCGCAGCAGGGCGGCGCGGAAGGGCCGTTCGCGGGCGAGGTCGAAGGGGTGCTCGGCGGCAGCGGCGAGGGCGCCGGGGATCTCGTCGGGGGTGAGGGTGGTCAGCGGCAGCTCGACGCGGTGGTCGTCGAGGACGCGCTGGTGGCTGACGCCCTCCCGGTCGGGGAAGACGGTCCGCAGGGCCTCGTGGCGCCGCAGGACCTCCTCCAGCGCCCGCTGGAGCAGCCGTTCGTCGAGCGGTCCTTCGATCTCCAGCGCGAGGGGGACGTTGTAGGTGGTGCCGGCCTCCTCGATCCGGTCGACGAACCAGATGCGCTGCTGGGCGGGGGCCAGCGGCGGCTCGGCGGGCCGGGGGCCGAAGGCGGTGGCGCGGGGCGCGGGGGCGGCGGAGCCGGCCGTCACCAGCCGGGCGAGGGCCGCGGGGGTGGCCTGGGTGAAGGCGTCCCGGACGCCGACGCGCACGCCCAGGTCGCGGCGGATGCGGGAGAGGAGCCGGGTCAGCAGCAGGGAGTGGCCGCCCAGTTCGAAGAACGAGGTGTCCGCGCCGATGCGCCGGCCGCCGACCGCCGGGACGCTGTCGGCAGTGGCGCCGCCGGCGGTGGCGCTCCCGGACGCGGCGCTCCCGGACGCGGTGTCCGGGCCGCGCGTCAGCAGTTCGGCGAAGAGGTCCGCGATCCGCCGCTCGGCGCCCTCGCGGACCGGCCGGAAGGCCGCTCCCTCGGCGGCGGGCGCGTCGGGCAGTGCCCGGCGGTCGGTCTTGCCCGCCGGGGTCAGCGGCAGGGCGTCGAGGACGACCAGGGCGCTGGGCACCATGTGCGCGGGCAGGGTCGCCGCGAGGCGCTCCCGGACCGCTTCGGCGTCGAGTTCCCCGCCGTCGGCGGGGGTCAGATAGGCGACCAGCCTGCTGCCCGTGCCGTCGTCCTCGCGGGGCACGACCACGGCCTGTCCGACCTGCCGGTCGGCGCGGAGCACGGCCTCGATCTCCCCGGGCTCCACCCGGAAGCCCCGGATCTTCACCTGGTCGTCGGCGCGGCCGGCGAACTCCAGTTCGCCGCCGTCGGTGAAGCGGGCCAGATCGCCCGTGCGGTAGAGCCGGGCCCCGGGGGTCAGCGGGCTCGGCACGAACCGCTCGGCGGTCAGGGCGGCGCGGCCGAGGTAGCCGCGCGCCAGCGAGGTGCCCTCGATGTACAGCTCCCCCACCTCGCCGAGGGGCGCGACCCGCAGATCGGCGTCGAGGATCAGGGCGGTGTTGCCCCACTTCGGGGTGCCGATGGGGACGATCCGGTGCCCCTGCGGGGCGGTGACGGGGTGGCCGGTCACGGACTGGGTGGTCTCGGTGGGGCCGTAGAAGTTGGCCAGGGTCACCCGGCCGGTGCTCCCGAAGCGGCTGCGCACCCGGTCCGCGAGGTCTCCGGGGAGCGCCTCGCCGCCGACGGGCAGCCAGCGGAGCGCGGGCAGCCGGACGCCCGGCGCGGCGGCGGCCAGATAGTGCAGGAAGCTCGGCACGGCGTGGACGATGGTGGCGTCCAGCTCCGTCAGCTCCGCGAAGAGGGCGTCGAGGTCGCGCTCGGCGTCGGGGCGGGCCACCAGGACCTGGCCGCCGGCGGCCAGCGGGCCGAAGAGCTCGCCGATGGAGACGTCGAAGGCGGGCGAGGCGAGTTGCAGCCAGCGGACGTCGCGGAGGTCGTCATGGGTGGCGGCGAAGTGGGAGAGCAGCCAGGCGAGATGGTCGCCGAGCGCGCCGTGGCTGGTGCCGACGCCCTTGGGACGGCCGGTGGAGCCCGAGGTGTAGATGATGTACGCGAGGTTGTCCCGGCGCAGCGGGCGCACCCGGTCCCGGTCGGTGAGGTCGCCCGCGCCGGCCAGCGCGGACACCTGGGCGACGAAGCCGGGTCCGGTCACCACCGTGCGGGGCACCGTGGTCGGCGGGATCGCCGTGTCGGTCGCCGCCGAGGTGAACAGATGGCGCGGGCCGGCGTCGGCGAGCAGCGCGGTCAGCCGCTCCTCGGGGTGGGCGGTGTCGAGCGGGAAGAGGACCGCGCCGGACTTCAGCACGCCGAGGGCGGTGGTCACCGCCGTGAAGGAGCGCTCCAGCGCGCAGGCGACGACGTCCTCGGGGCCGATGCCCTGCGCGGCGATCCAGCGGGCCACCGCGTTGGCGCGGTGGTTCAGCTCGCCGTAGGTCATACGGCCCTCGGCGCCGCGCAGCGCCACCGCGTCCGGCCGCGACGCGGCCTGCCGCTCGAACCGCTCCACCACACCGGGGGCCGGTGCGTCGAGGGCCCGGGCCGTGCCGTGGGCGAGGATGGTGGCGTACTCCTCGTCGGTGACCAGGGCCTGGTCGCCGAGGGGGGCGTCCGGGGTGCTCAGCCCGGCGAGCAGGGTGCGGCGGACCGACTCGACCAGGGACCGCGCGGTCGGCTCGCCGATCGCCTCGGGTATGTGCTCGAAGCGGATCACCCAGCCGCCGTCCGGCTCCTGACGGGCCATCACCGACAGCGGGGACTGGGCGATGCCGGTACGGGCGGTCAGGGGCCGCACCTCGATCCCGGGGAGCCGCAGGGGAACCGCGGCCCCCTCGATGCCGAAGCTGACCTCCACCGGCTGGACCCGGCCGGACGCGCCGAGCAGTCTGATGGCCTCGTCGTACTCCAGGTCCTGGTGGTCCAGTGCCGCCGCGACGACCCGGCCCACGGAGCCGAGCGCGTCCCGGAAGGTGCGGCGCGGGTCGGTGCCGACGGCGAGGAGGAGCACATTGCCGAAGTAGCCGAGCGTACGGGTGGTGTGTCCGCTGTCCCGGCGGAGCACGGGGGTGCTGATCAGGGCGTGTTCGCTGCCGGTGTGCCGGCGCAGGGCGGCGGCGAAGGAGGTGAGGAGGACCGTGAAGGGGGTGGTGCCCTCGGCGCGGGCGAGCGCGTCCAGCGCGGCGGACCGCTCGGCGCCGAGGGCGACCTCCACGGCCCCGGCCTCGGCGGTCTGCTGGTCGGCGGTGGTGCGGCGGTCGAGCCCCGCGCCGCCCGAGGCGTCCGCCAGGGTCTTCGCCCAGTGCCGGCGCAGGGCGGGCAGCGCGGCCCGGGACTCCCGCTCCACGGCGCGGACGGCGCGCGGGTACGGGGTGGTGGGCGCGGGCGCCGCTCCCCGGTAGGCCGCGGCGAGGTCCTCGAAGAAGATCTGCCAGCAGGCGTCGTCCCAGGCGATGTGGTGCACCACCAGCAGCAGGGTGTGCCGGCCGGGGCCCTCGGCGTACACGGTGACCCGCAGCGGATGGCCGGTCTCCAGGTCGAAGGGGGTGCGCAGACCCTCCCGCACCAGGGCGTCGATGTCCGCGCCGCGGGCGTCCACCTCGGTGAGCGCGAGGGTGTCGGGCAGGTCGGGGACGGCGAGCAGTTCGCCCGCCTCGGTGAGCGAGTACCGGGTGCGCAGGATCTCGTGGTGGGCGAGGACCGTGCGGAGGGCGGCGGCGAGGGCGGGGAGGTCGAGCGGTCCTTCGAGGCGGAGCGCGGAGCCGACGTTCAGCGCGGCGCCGGTGGGGTCGCTGGCGTGCTGGAGCCAGAGCCGCTGCTGGGCGGTGCCGGCCGGGGCCGGCGCGCCGGGGGCCGCCGCCCGGCCGGGAGCGGGCGCGCTGTCGCCGTCCCCGCCCGCCGGGCCCGCCAGTCCGCCGGCGGCGATGCGCTTGCGCAGTGCCGCGAGCCGCCGCTGGTGGTCGTCTCTGCCTCTGGCCGGGTTGCCCGTGCCCATGTGCCCTCCCCCTGTCGCCGGCCGGCCTGGCCGGCGGCTGTTCTCGGTCGCTTTTCTCGTGGTCGGCGCCGTCTCGTCCGGTGCGCCCACCGCACCGGTGCGGTCCGTGCGCCGCCCGTTCCTCCGGCCCCGCCCGGGGCCGTCCTGTCCCGCTCTCACACTCCGTCCGGGCCACGGGGCCGCCGTCCGGCGCCGGCGGCGCGCGGTCGCGCGGTCCGCCGGTGCCGGGACGGCCGGTGCCCGTGGCCGGGGCTCACCCCCAGGAGTTCACGGTGAAGCGCTCGCTCAGCGCGCGGGCGCCGATGGCGTAGTCGCGCAGCTCCTTCGCCTTGCCGACGAGAAGCTCGTCGCCCGAGGTCGCCGCGATGTCGGCCAGCCACTCGTAGGTGGCCTCCGCGGGCACGTCGTAGCGGAAGTGGACCTTAGAGAGGAGGAAGAGGAACTCCTTGAAGTTCGAGCGGTCGACGACCTGTCCGAGGCCCTTGATGGCGTCCAGCCGGGCCGCGGGCAGGGCAGGGCGCTCGATGATCCGCGCGTCGGTCGAGGGCCGGTAGCGGGAGAGGTCGCGGAAGACGTCCTTCTCCTCGTAGGCGCCGTCGAAGGCGAAGTCCACACAGAGCATCTGCCGGCTGTCCGGGGAGAAGTTGGCCGCCGCGTGGACCGAGCCCGCGTCGAGGAACCAGATCTCGCCCGGGCGCATGTTGATGACCGTGTCGTCGTTGGAGTGCAGGGCCGCCGGGTTCTCCTCCAGGAACATCAGCACCCGGAAGTACTGGTCGGCCTCGCGGTCCAGCTCCACGAAGTCCCGGTGGGGGATGACGACCGCGTCCACGAGGTTGCGGGTGCGCACCATCGTGATGTGGTCGGTGTTGAAGGTGGTCTCCACCAGTTCGCGCAGATACGAGCAGTTCTTGCCGTGCTCGGTGAGCTGGGCGGCGGTGTCGGTGTCGCGGTAGAGGTCGTCGCCGGAGTCGCCGGTGCTGTTCCACAGGGGCAGGTTTTTCCAGTACCCGTTGCTGAACTCGTCGTAGCCCTCCTCCCCGCGGGGCAGGGAGGCGAGGTATTCGAGATCCCTGGACAGGAGTGTGGTGTCCAGGTCGATGCGTCCCAGGATGTGTGATCTCAAGACTGACATCACCTTTCCGACTCGTGATGCGGGGGCGGTGGGTGGCCACCTTCGTTCCCGCGCTGGTCAAGTGGCACGGACGTGCCTCTCTCCGCGGCGTTCCCCAGGTTCGTTGCGGGCGGGTGCCATGGTCCGGTCCCTTGGACAGCAGGGGACCCGCTGGGTGTTGTGGGTTGGGGATGCGACGCGTGGGGCGTCCGTCCGGCATCGGCTCCACTCTGTCGGGCCGACGTGGCCTGAACGTTATGCGCGGCTCGAAAGTTTGGCAAGGCTTACCTAAGTTGATCTCCAATATTACACACCGGTCCGACCCCCTGGAACCCCTGATGTGACGCGTGTCACCGGGAACTCGCGCGCCGGGCGCACCACTTGGCGTAGGGTCGCTCGCGGCAGGGTGGGTGACGGTGATCTCCTTGTCGTCACGGTCCCTCGGCTGGAACAATCCCCGAGGCCGCGAGTCCCCTTCGCCGGGGCTCGCCCCCTGCTCGGTGCCGTACCGCCCGCTCGGCGGGCCCGCCGCCGTGTCCCCAGCCCACACGGACACCCGGACGGCGGCCCACGCGGGCATGCCCGAGCGCCTCCTCCTGAGCCGGCACCGCCGCCGGCCCCACCCGGCACAGCCCTACCACCTGTGGAGTGTCACGTTGAATCCGACCGAGACCTATCCGGTCCTGCCCCGCTACGTCACGGACGGGCTGCCCGCCTCCTGGCTGGACGTGCCCGCCCCGCCGACCGGCTTCACCCGGGGAGAGCTGCGGTACCGGGAGGTGCGGGCGGACGGCCCCGATGTGCCGATGATCCGGGAGTGGATGAACCGCCCCCACACGGCGAAGGGGTGGGAGTACGACTGGCCGCTGGAGCGCTGGCAGTCGCACATCGACGCCCAGCTCGCCACCGGCTACTCACGGCCGATCATCGTGGAGAGCGCCGGCCGGCCCATCGCCTACATGGAGTTCTACCGGATGGCGCAGGACATCGTCGGGCACCACTACCGGTCCTCGGCGCACGACCTGAGCATGCATCTGGCCATCGCCGACCTCGCCGACACCGGGCGGGGGCTCGGCAGCCGGATCATCGGGGAGGTCACCGATGAGTTCTTCCTGCGCGACCCGCGGTGCAATGCCGTGGTGTACGAACCCGACGCGGCGAACGGGGCGTCCCGCAGGATGATCGAGAACAATGACGCGACCTGCCTCGGGGAGGTGCAGGTGCGGCACCGCAGGATCGCGCTGTACGCGAAGGCGCGAGAGGGGTGTGCGCTGCCGCGCTTCGAACGGTGACCACAGGGCACGCGGCCCGGCCGCGCCCGGGCGGGCTGGGGTTGCCCGGGGCACGGGGGCGCGGGAGATGCTCCCGGACAGGCTGGGTGGTCCACCCCTGCGTTATGCCGAGGCACAACACCCAGCCTCGTCGGCGATTGGGCCGCACCGCCCCAGCCCCTCCCGCGATCGAGCAGCACGACCCCAGCCCCTCCCGCGATCGAGGAGCACCACCCAAGCCCCTCCCGCGATCGAGCAGCACCACCCAGCCCCTCCGGCGATTGAGGAGCGGGGGCTCGGGGGCCGGCCCCCGACCGCGGCCCGCCGCATGCGGGCGCCAGGCG